>CATKXA010000015.1 GCA_949840475.1 uncultured Thermoanaerobacterales bacterium
TATGGGTCAACTAGTGGTAGACTTTGGTCAGGTCACACCATCCCATCTTTTTTTATTTGCGATTTAAATATAAGAGAAAGTATACAAGATAATATATAAGTAGTTTTTTACACATCTTATGCCGAAGCAAGTTCGGCAACCTTCGGTGCAGGGGCTTTTGCTGTCGCAAATAGCCCGCATCTTCGTCGCAGGTCAGTGGGTTAGTGCGCGACTTATTCTCACCAATAAAAAAGAGCAGGTTAAAACCTGCTCTTTTATTGGTAGGATTGAGTGGACTCGATAATATTTCATTTCCCCAATAAATAAATCTTTATTCCCACCTTATGCCGAAACTAGTTCGGCAACCTTTGGTGCAGGGGTAAATTTCATAAATGAAATTATACCACTTGCACACTCGGCGGTGGGTGAATCGCAGCCATGCAATTCCAACCAAACAAAAACCACGGACAACCCGTGGTCTTGTTTTGGTAGGATTGAGTGGACTCGAACCACCGACCCCCACCTTATCAGGGTGGTGCTCTAACCGACTGAGCTACAATCCTATAAGTTATAACGTTATAGTTTGGTGGAGGTAAGCGGATTCGAACCGCTGACCCCCTGCTTGCAAGGCAGGTGCTCTAGCCAACTGAGCTATACCCCCAAATCAAACGCTCTAATATAATAACAAAGCCAATTTGTTTTGTCAATAATTTTAAGAACTTTTTTTATCTTTTTACTAGCATTTTTGCGAGCGACTTTTTATGCCTTTTTTTCTATTTATATAATATTTGACTTGATCTTATGACTTGTGCTAAATTGAAAATACAAAGGGAGTGATTTAATATGATTAATATAGAGCAATATAGAGATCCTTGGCTCGCAGAAAAGTTTGATGAATTTATTGGTTTTTATCCAAGAGAATTTTTTTGTGTTTGATAATTTTTCCTCTTTTAAAGTTCTTGTTGATGGAGTTGTTTATTCTACTGTTGAACATGCTTACCAAGCAAGCAAATTTTTACAAAGTGCTCCTGAAATTGCTAAAGAGATAATGGATAGTTTTTCTGCTCATGAAGCACAAAAAATAGGATATGCGAATAAAGATAAACAAAGAAAAGATTGGGATGATGTGAAATTGGTTGTTATGGAAAAATTGCTTAGATGCAAGCTTGAACAAAATCCGTATGTAAAAAAGAAATTACTTTTAACTGGGGACTTAACAATATGTGAAGATTCTCCTAAAGATAGCTTTTGGGGAATAGGACCAAATAGAAATGGCAGAAATGAGCTCGGTAAACTTTGGATGAAACTAAGAGATGAACTTAAAAATAACAAATAACCAACAAACCACCGCTTTAGGTGGTTTATTTATTGACAGGTGGAAATTCATAGCGTAAAGTTATATTGAGCGGAGGGGATATATGACAGATATAGAAATTGCAAGAAATGTAGATATGTTGCCTATTGAAAAAGTGGCAAAGAAGCTTAATATAAAAAAGAGCGAGCTTGAACTTTATGGTAAATATAAGGCCAAAGTAAATTTGGCTTATGGGAAAAAGCAAGGCAAGCTGGTGCTTGTTACTGCAATAAATCCAACAAGTGCAGGCGAGGGCAAAACAACTATATCTATTGGGCTTGCAGATGCTTTAGCGAGGCTTAAAAAGAAAGTGTGCCTTGCACTTCGAGAGCCTTCGCTTGGACCAGTTTTTGGTGTGAAAGGTGGAGCAACAGGAGGAGGGTTTGCCCAAGTTGTGCCAATGGAAGATATTAATTTGCATTTTACAGGCGACTTTCACGCGATAACTGCTGCCAATAATTTACTTGCGTCATATATAGATAATCATATTTATCATGGCAACAAACTAAATATTGATAAAGACAAAATTGTCTTTAGTAGGTGTCTTGATATCAATGACAGAACATTAAGAAAAGTTGAAATTGGCTTGAGTGATAGGAGCCAAGCTGTAAGACGAGATAATTTTGTTATTACTGCTGCAAGCGAGGTAATGGCAATACTTTGTTTGTCTGAAAACCTAGAAGATTTAAAAGTAAGACTTGGTAATATTTTGGTTGCGTTCACTACTAGTGGGGAACCTGTTTACGCTAAAGATTTAAAGGTCCATGATGCAATGGCTATTTTGCTAAAAGATGCAATTAAGCCAAACCTAGTGCAAACACTAGAGCATACGCCTGCTCTAATACACGGTGGACCATTTGCAAATATTGCACATGGCTGCAATAGCATTATAGCTACTAAGCTTGCTATGACGCACAGCGAATATACTGTAACAGAGGCAGGCTTTGGGGCTGATCTTGGTGCTGAAAAATTTTTAGACACAAAATGCCGACTAGCTAAAATAGTGCCAAATGCTGTTGTGTTGGTTGCAACAATAAAAGCCTTGAAGCTGCATGGCGGGGTAGTAGAAAAGACTTTAAATGAAGAGAATGTTGACGCAGTTAAATTGGGTTGCGAAAACTTGGCTAGGCATATAAATAACATAAAAAATGTTTATCATTTGCCCGTAGTTGTTGCCATTAACAAATATAATTCAGATACAACTGCTGAGATTGAAATTGTTAAAGAAGTTGTTTCATCTTTTAATGCAGTGGCAATAGTAGCTGATGTATATAATCATGGTGGCAACGGAGCGAAGGAACTTGCGAAAGAAGTTATAAGATTATGTAACCAAGATAATAGCTGTTTTGAATATTGTTATGAATTAAACGATACGATTAAGAATAAAATATATACTATTGCTACAAAAATTTATGGTGCTAAGCTTGTAAATTTTAGCGAAAAAGCATTAAAAAACATTGAAGAGATTGAAAAATTAAATCAGGATAAATTACCTATAATAATTGCAAAAACGCAGTATTCAATTAGTGATAATCAAGCCTTGATAGGTGCTCCTAAAGATTTTGAAATTAATATAAGTGAAGTTCAACTTCGTAGAGGGGCAGGATTTATAGTAGCTATTGCAGGCAATATGTTACTAATGCCAGGGCTCAGCAAGAATCCTGCTGGAGAAAAAATGCTAATACGTTCAGCAGAGAATAATATTAGCATCGAGGGATTGTTTTAAATATAAAAAAAGCATCAAATTTGATGCTTTTTATTTATGCTTTGTTACCGCAGTTTGGGCAAAAGTTGCTGGTTTCGTTTAATTTATTGCCACAATTTTCGCAAAACTTTTCAACATTTAATTTTTCGCCGCAGTTTGAACAAAATGTATTGCTAGCCGCGTTTAAAGTTTCGCACTTTGCACATTTAGTTGTTTTAGTCTTAGCTTGTTTACCTTTTGCAATTCCACTTGCTATACCACCAGATATTTTTTCTGCTAATCCGCCGATAGCATTGTTTACTTTTGGAGCAATATTGTCTGATGCATAATTGACTACGTCGCCAACTACTGGAGTAACAGAAGTTGCTGCATATGATGCGATTTCTCTTGCATGAGCAAAGAATGTTGCATAAACTCCGAATGCTATAAGAATTATGCTAGCAAATAGTAAGATGCCTGAAACTACAAATAGGGCAGAAGAAGATGATGTTTTACTAAACATATTTTGTGAGTCAGTTTTGCCTAAGCTTGTGATAGCAACGATTAAAAGTATGATACTGATAATTGCTAAGACAATACCTACGCATAGCATAATAATTCCAGTTTTTTTCAAAGACCTTTTTACATTTTTATGATTTTGTTCGTTTGCATATGTGCCTTGCATTTCCGCCATGGTTACTTCTCCTTAAATTTATTATATAAATATAATATCATAATTTATAATACTATTGCAAATCTTTTAAGGACCCCAGTGTTATATTTTAAGTTTGAACTGTTTGTTATTATCTTTTTATTAAAGTATTGATTGCATGAAAACATTTTACTTTTATGAAATTAAATAGTCATGCAATTTTATAAATAGACTATAAATATGTCTATACTTTAATGTGAAAAAAAGCATTAAAAAAGTTGAATATAAGGGCAATAAATGTTACCATAAAGCTATGGAAGAATTAATCAAGTACTACAATAAATTTAATGAAGATAAGCGTCTTGTTTCTCGTCATGGTCAAGTTGAGTTTGCTGTTACTAATAAATATATTGAAGAAATTATTGCTGGTAGAAAAGAACTCAGTATTATTGATATTGGGGCTGGCACTGGAAGATATACTGCGTACCTTGAGAGCTTGGGGCATAATGTTACTGCTGTGGAGCTTGTTAACAAAAACGTTAGCCAAATAAAAATGAAAACTAAAAATGCTGTTGTTAAGCAAGGCAATGCAATTGATTTAAAGTTTAAAGACAATACTTTTGATGTGGCACTTTTATTTGGACCTGTTTACCATTTGTTCAGCTTTGAAGATAAGCTTAAAGCAATTACTGAAGCAAAGCGGGTTGTTAAAAAGGGTGGGCATATTTTGATTTCGTACTTAACAAACGAGTATGCTGTGATTACCTATGCTTTTAAAGAAGGCAATTTGCAAAAGGTGCTTAAAGAAGGCAAACTAACAGAAGATTTTGTTGTTAAAAATACTCCTGAAGATTTGTTTAGTTATGATAGATTGGAAAACATCAATGAACTTAAGGACAAAGCTGGTTTAAAAAGATACAAGATAGTGGGCGTTGACGGAGCAACTGACTATATGAGAAAAGAGCTTAATAAATTAAGCGACGACGATTTTAAAATGTTTATTAAATACCAAATGAGCATTTGTGAAAGACCAGAGCTTCTTGGAGCAAGCTCGCACATTTTAGATATTTTGGAAAAGTAAAATAAAAAATTATTGTTGACACTCCAGCCAGCTGTAATGTTATCCTAAATGTAGTGGAGATGTGTTATGTATAAAATAGGTCAAGTTGAAGAGATTACAAAGGTTTCAAAAAAGACTCTTCGTTACTGGGAAGAGCTAGGGCTTATTGCTCCTAAAGAGGTAGATAAATTCACAAGCTATCGTTATTATGACGATGCGTGCGTGGATAAAATCGGACAAATAGTTTATCTTAAAAAGCTTGGTTTTTCTTTGAAAGAAATTAAAAACCTTGATGAAAAAGTAGTTACGGAAAAAATCGAAGCATTGAAACAAGAGTTAAGTAGGCTTAAAGCAAGTCTAAATGTTTTGTTAAATATAAAAAAAGACCAAAGCGAGAATTATTTAACTGATTACTTTATTTTAGATAAAGAAGCTATTGGGCATTGGAAGCTCATAGGCGAGAGCAAAACTGAGCAAACTGCATTGAAGGGCGAAATCTACAAAGACACAGCATTTAGCGTTAAAGACCTGTACTTAATGGACGGCGGAAAACAGTATTGGATTATCAAATGGACAAAGGGAATAATCAGCATCAATGGAGATAAGCATAGCTACGAAATTTATGGCGATAAATTGATACTTACACTTTGTTATGAGGCTTCTTGTAAATGTAGGATTTATGAGAGGGTTGATAATATCAACCACTCGATTGAAGAAATTGCTATAAACGATAATATTGACCTTCCGTTCGTTAGAGATAGAGAGGTCGAAGGTGTTTGGCAGTATTGTGGCTTTTATTCTCGACTAGAAAACATTGATTTAAAAGCTATAGGCAGACAAAATGTGCCAGATAATAAGTATTACTTTATGCCAGACGGAAATTTGTTTTACATGGTTGGACATGCTTTATCTCGCGAAAGATACACCAAGGGTCATATATTAAATGAAAATAGATTTGGTTATACAACTGATGAAAAGTACTGGATAAAAAAAGAGGGGGATAACACATTTTTAATTAGTGAAAGCAAAGCCTCTGGCTATACCTTTGCTAAAAAAATCTCGTATGTTGTATACAAAAAAATTGAACAGTTTTAAAAAGTCACTTTTTATTAGTGACTTTTTATTTTGCTTAAAAATATAACAAACGCGTTTAGGTTTTCAAAGTTTTTAATAAACGGCACATGTAAAAATACAACTTTAGTTTTTAAGTTGTTTTTTTTATTATTGAAAATTTGATTTTACGGCAACTCTTCGTCAATGGTTATATAGATAGTGGTGTCTTTAAAATTTAGCCTGTAAAAACCATTTTTAATTTCAGTTACTTTTGCGTCAAAACTATTATTTATTAGTTCATTAAAATAAATTATAAAATCACTATAATTATAAAGATTTAAAGTTGTGGTAACTTCAGATTTTGATGACATGTTGTTGCAGTAATAATTATAAAGGCTTTCAGTAGATTTTTCATAGTCCGTTTTTAATAACTCTTTAAACTCTTTAAGTAAAGCTATCATGTCAAAAAAACTTTGCCTATGAGGCATAACGCATCTTCCTCTGTTTGTGAAAACTGGTTCGAGCTCGCCAGTTTTTATTTTTTCAATCTCTTTTATGAGCTCATCTTTTGATTTTGTCGTCGGGGCATAAACGCCTTGACTACGAGCATAATTTCTTAATTCATATATACCCATTAATTTTAAATCATTATTCGTCAGCATTTTATTTATTCTCCTTAGTATCATAAATTCTAATATGAAGAAAGTTACCATTTGATAGCTGCATTTTAATTTCATTATGTTTGGCAATAATACTATTTGTGCAAGCAGTTTTTATGCAACTAAACAAATAGCTTGTAACTATCTCTTCATAATTTTCATTTGTATTTGTTGATTTGATTTGTCTTTTCATGATGTGCTCCTCTAGTGAATATGAATATTGTATATGGTCACATGTCGCATTGCAAACAAAAATGTCGTCCATTTATGTATAAATAGTTATAAAAGGGTGGTTATCATGTCGCATTTTGTCGCTACATTAAAAGAAGTATTACTAGAAAGAAAAGTAACATTAAGAGAATTATCGAATAAAACTTCAATTCCTCTTAGGACTTTATATGATATGGGGAAATTTAATCCGACTATTCCTAACGCTTTAAAAATAGTTGATTACTTCTCATCATCACTCGATTATTTTGAGAATAAAAATAGCATTTTTATTTGTTCATATAACAAGTTATACACAGTTGAGTTCTATAAAAATTTAATTAAAGAACTTAAAATAAAAAAAATTTCTCAGGCGAAACTTTGTAGAGATGTGGGAATTTCAGAGTCCTGTTTTAAACGTTGGAAAAGAGGTGTTTTACCTACCTATGAAAACTTAATTGCGATTGCTATTTATCTAGATTGTTCGATTGATGAACTAATAGGGCGGAATTATTTACTTTCTAACAATTAAAAAATTTTAAATTTAAAAAGGGTTAAATATGAATAAATTTCAGCAGACTTTGAAAGAGCTTTTAAGTTCTAAGGGAATAAACAGAAAACAGCTTGCGGAAAGAATAGATATTAGCACGTCAGCACTTAATGGATATTTTAATGAAAATTTGTATCCAACAAGCGATATTTTAATTAAAATGTCTGACTTTTTTGAGGTTTCAATAAATTACTTATTAGGTTTTGAAGATGTTGAGTTAAAAAATACAAATAGAGCATTTATTGAGAACTATAATACTTTATTAAAAGATAAAAATATTTCTATTGCAAAATCGCTAAGAGATATGAATATGGGTAACAAAAATTATTCGGTTTGGAAGAAAGGAAAAATACCTAAAACGTATAATTTGATAGCAATAGCTGAGTATTTTGACGTTTCAGTAGACTATCTACTAGGCAGAAGCGAGTATTAGGGTAAGGGTATTATGCGTCAAATAGTTGGTGGAACAATAGAAGAATTAATGCTTAGCGAAGGCTTGTCTATTTCTGAGTTTGCAAAAATACTGGGAATGGATTACAAGCAGCTATCTAATTATGTTAAAGGGGTTTATGTACCAAGCCTGAACAATGCAATTAGAATTGCAGATTATTTTAGTTGTAGTTTAGATTTTTTGTGTGGGTTAACAGAGAATGCTATAAAGCGTAGTTATTCTAAGCCAGATTTTAAGTTTTACGAAAGATATAAAAGCATTCTAAAAGAAATGAATATAACACATTATAGGCTATGCAAAGATATAGGTATTAATGTAAATGATTTAAGGCTTTGGAAAATGGGAAGAATCCCAACACTTACAACATTGATAAAGGTAGCTGATTATTTAAGCGATTCAATAGATTATTTAATTGGTAGGAATGTAATAAAAAACTAAAGTAAAGGTAACAAATGAATTTTATTGAAGTTTTAAAAGAATTAATGTTAGAAAATGAAGTGGATTTAAAAGAGTTAGCGAAACAAACGGATATGAATTTGGGGTCGTTATATTATTATTTCAAACACAATTCTTTACCAGATTTAAATTGTGCTAAAAAAATAAGCCAATACTTCGGCTGTTCTTTAGATTATTTATTTGGACTAAGCGAAAATAAAAATATTGGTACAATTCCTAATCGTACCTTTATAGAGAATTATGAATTTTTATTAAAACAACATAAAACAAACAATTATAAAGTGTGCAATGATTTAGGTATAAATAGAAATTCAATATATAATTGGAAGAAAAATAAAATACCTAAAACGTATAATTTGATAGCAATAGCTGAGTATTTTGACGTTTCAGTAGACTATCTGCTAGGCAGAAGCGAGTATTAGGTTTACGAATATTGTCATAGTGATAGAAGAATCTTTATTTGCGTATGATAAAATTTCCTTAATTAAAAATTATGGGGGAATTTATGAAAAAATTTATACTTAATTTTATAAAATATCGATAAAGAACGGAGTAAAGTCTATTAACTTTAGAACTAATAAAAAAGTATTGGAAAAATAAACAATACTTTTTTATTTTTTTACTTAAATGGTTTTGCTTATATAGTAAGTGTTCTTTAACAAAAAACTTTTATAATAATAACTAAATGATTGATTGTAAATTAAATTCGTAATGTGTCAGTGAATTTTGATTTTAAAAATTTTATATGTTACTCTAAAATTATTAATAATTTAATTTGTACTTGATTGTGAAAAAATAAATATAAAAGTTCGTAAAAATTTTTAAAATAGTGCAATAGGTGATATAATGGAAAAAGGACCAAGCGAATACGCTGAATATTGGACAAGTGAGTTCTCCGAGGTGCTGCATTATAAGCATGCAAATGAATTTGGCTTTAAAAAAATTACAGAGTATTCTAAAGCAGCAAAAGCTTTTGCAAATAGCAAAGATAGTAGCAACTTGGCATTTAAAAGAAATGATGGCTCTATATGTAAATATAATCCAAATACTAAAGAGTTTATAGCCACTTCAAAAAGCGGTAGAATAATAACTTATTTTAGAACAAGTTTTAAGTATTTTATTAAAGAATTTTTAAAAAATGGAATTGAAAAACTTCAAGGAGATTGGTGATGTCTAAGTTTATAAAAAATAAAAACACAGGTAAAGTAGTTGAATATCCTCCGTATAAGTGTAAATTATGTGGGCTTGGAGATATTAGTCATAATTTTGAAATTTGTGAGTTTTGTGGATGGGAAGATGATAATCTGCAGTTTGATAATAAGGATTTTGTAGGCGGTGCAAACAAAATGAGTTATAATCAATACTTAAAATTTTGGACTGATAATAAAAAAATATTAAGTAGTAAGCCTGAACCTCTCTTAGCTATAAATTTATCTGAAAAATACTATAATACTCACTTTAAAAAGATAGATGATGAAATTATTAAAAGAGAGTTAAATGGGGAAGTAATTCAAAAACTAAAATAGTTAGATTGAATAGTTTTGTTAAAAAAATATATTAAAAATTTCAACATAAGATGAGTGCTTATGGTTTTTTATTAAATATAAAAAAGGAGAGAATATGCAAGAAAAATTTGAAATAGACCAACAATTTATTAATGATTCAGATTATAGTTTTGAAAAAAAGTTAAAGAAACAAAAATTAGTCAGAAACGAATTTAAAATGGTTGGCAAATATGGTATGCCACTTATAAAGAAGCAAAATATCGATTTGAATAAAATAGATTTATTAAATTATACAAAAACGAAAATAAACGATAATGAAAACAGAGATAAAACAATACATTTTTTTACATATGATTGGTTATTTGAAAGCGTTTATGATAAGCCTGATAAAGCGATAGAAAAATTAAATCAGTATCATGCACTTTTAACACCAGAATTTAGTCTATATTGGGATATGCCAAAATCTTTGCAAATATTTAGTACATTTAAAAATCGTTGGTGCGGAGCTTATTGGCAGAAGATGGGTAAATTGGTTATACCTACGGTTTGTTGTGCTGGAGAAGATAGTTATGATTTTTGTTTTGATGGGATAGAAGAGGGTTCGGTGGTCGCAGTTTCTACATATTCAAGAGAAGATTACAAATTGGAGTTTTTAAAAAGTTACGATAAGATGCTAGAAATTATTAAGCCAAGTGCAATAGTGTGTTATGGTATTCCTTTTTCAGAAATGAAAGGTAATATAAAATATATAGATCCGTTTGATAAAGAAGAGTTGATAAAAAAAATGGGGTTAGCTCAATACTTAAAAAAATACTTATCGGGCGATTTATATCCTTCTAGGTAGGTAATATATGACTAAATATAAGTTAACTATTGAGTTGTTGCCAAGAGGAGCTTGGGGAAACGATTTTAGTAGAACGTTATCAAAAAAGGACTGGGATATTCTACGAAACAAATGTTATGAAAGGGCAAACCATAGATGTCAAATTTGTGGTTTTGAAACAGATGAGCTTGACGCACATGAAGTTTGGGATTTTGATTCAATAAAGAAGACTCAAACTCTTATTGATATTATTGGAATATGTAGCAAGTGTCATGGAGTGAAACATTATAGAAATTCTCAACGATTAGGATTTTCAGAAAATGCGAAAAGGCATTTTATGAAAGTAAACAAATGCTCCGAACTTGATTTTGCAAAACATTTAGCCTCGTCACAATTTGAATACAATGAAAATAATAGAATATATAGATGGAACATTATAGCAGATTTAGATAGGTTTGGAGGTAAAGGAATAAAAATAAAAAAAATTTATTTACCATATATTTTAAGCGAATATAGTGCTGATGATATTATTAAACTTGCTAATTGCGTTAGTTTTAATCCAAGAATAATAAATATAGATGTTGATAATTATAAAGGGACTATAACTGTTTATTGTGATAAAACTTATAAAATTATATGGTATAGTGATAAAAATAAAATTCTAGAAAAGTTTAATTTCTCAGAAATGTTTAAAACTGAATTTAGTGTAAAAGATATTAAATATAACTCTATTTACTTTGTTTTATATGGGGAATATGGGGATATAACTTCTAAGACTTTTTATTTAAAAAACTGGGATAATATAAAGGTTTAAATAAATTAGTTATATGAATAATTATTCTAAGTATAATTTATTTTTGTGAAGATTGACTATATCTTGAATTAAATTTCAAATGATTGCAAAATTGCTGGAATAATATATTCAATATTTTGTGATTTTAGATAATCTTCAATTTGTTTTTGTTCGTACATCATTCTTCCTTCATCTTGATGTGCAACAATTAAAAGCTTGGCTCCAACCTCATTAAATGTCGCGGTTGCTCCCCAAAGGTTCATTGATGCATCAAAAGCAGTTATATCTGCAAACAACACATCTGCTTTATAGTTGTTTTTAAACCTAATTGTGTCACTAGTAATATATAATCTTGTTTTTCCATCATCTAAAATGAAGCCAACATTTTCTTTTATATCGCCAGCTTCAGAAATATACCCATGAATTGCGGCAACAACTTCTACTTTTATTTTACCAATATTAAATACATCAGTTTGTTTAATGATATTAATTTTTAAATCTTTGGCAAAGTCTTGAACTTCTTTTGTGCTATAAACAGGTGCAGATAATTGCTTAATTGCAGGTACAAAACAATGGTCACCATGTCTATGCGTAATAAGCACAGCGTCTGCTGTTTTCCAGTAATCTAAAAATTTCTCATCACATTTTGTTTTTCCTGGGTCAACTAAAATTTTTGTTCCAAGACTTTCAACTAAAATGCAACTTTGCGGAAACTTTGTTATTTTCATTTTTTATCTCCTTTTTTTTAGTATAACATTATATTAAATTTTTATCAAGTAAAGTGTGCTGAAACTTTTTTAACGTAAAATTTAAAAAACTTGGTTTGAGTTATTTAAAAAAATATACTTTTTGCAAAAAGTGTGTTATAATCGACGTTAGTTAATATTTATGGCTTTTTTAAAGGGGAAATTATGAAACGTATTGAAATTAGAGATTTACATAAAACTTTTAAGGAGTATGAAAACAAAGAGGTAACGCTTTGCGGCTGGGCAAGAACGGTTAGAGACAGCAAGTTTTTTGCGTTTATCGAGCTAAATGACGGGGCTTTTAAAGGTGTTCAAATTGTTGTTGAAAAAGAAAAGGTTAAAAACTACGATGAAATAGTTAAACAAAACGTTGGTGCATCTTTTAGAGTTACTGGAAAACTACTTGTTACTCCAACAGCTCAACAACCTTATGAAATTAATGCAACAAGCGTTGAGATTTTGGGCGAGAGTGATACAGATTATCCGCTTCAAAAGAAAAGACACACTGTTGAGTTTTTAAGAACAATTCCAACTATTCGTCCAAGAGGCAACTTGTTTAACGCTGTGTTTAGAATTAGGTCTGTTGCAGCGTTTGCAATTCACAAGTTCTTTAATGAACGCAACTTTGTATATTTGCATACTCCAATTATTACTGGAAGCGACTGCGAGGGTGCTGGAGAAATGTTCCAAGTAACAACTCTTGATTTAGATAAACTACCAAAAGAAAATGGCAAGGTTGATTATTCTCAAGACTTTTTTGGTAAAAAGGTGTCGCTAACCGTTTCTGGTCAACTTCATGAAGAAGCAATAACTCATGCATTTGGCAAAACATACACTTTTGGCCCAACTTTTAGAGCAGAGAACTCAAATACATCTAGGCACGCAGCTGAGTTTTGGATGATGGAGCCAGAAATTTGTTTCTGTGACCTGGAAGAACTTATGAATAACGAAGAAGAAATGATTAAGTATGTAATTAACTATGTTTTAGTTGAGTGTAAAGATGAAATCACTTTCTTAAATAAGTTTGTTGACCAAGGCTTGATTGAAAGACTTCAAAATATTGTAGATAACGAGTTTGTTCGCCTTGATTACACTGAAGCAATCAAAATACTAGAAAAAGTTAAAAACAAATTTGTGTTCCCAGTTAAATGGGGTATTGACCTTCAATCTGAGCATGAAAGATATTTAACAGAAGAGGTTTACAAAAAACCAGTATTCTTGATGAATTATCCAAAGGATATTAAAGCTTTCTATATGCGTCAAAATGATGATGGCAAAACTGTTGCAGCTGTTGACCTTCTAGTTCCTGGAATTGGTGAGCTTATTGGTGGTAGCCAAAGAGAAGAAAGATATGAAAAGCTAAAAGCTAGAATTAATGAGCTTGGTTTAAGAGAATCAGATTATTCATGGTATCTTGATACTCGTAGATACGGAACAAATGTACACTCTGGTTATGGACTTGGCTTTGAAAGACTTATTATGTACCTAACTGGGGTATCTAACATTCGAGATGTTGAACTATTCCCAAGAACAGTTGGTTCTATTCAAGGATAAAATAAAGAAAATTAAAACGCCGATACCGGCGTTTTTTTGATTATAATAAATGTTTAATAACTTCTTCTTCAGGTTGGTTTAAAAGCCAAATAGGAGGGATAGAAACTGGGGTTAGGGCAGTAAATATTTTTTGTTCTTGCATTTTCATAACTGCATTTGCATAAGCTAGCAAAATCTTTGCTGTAAACGATGGGTTTGAGGTCATCTTAACTTCAAAGTGAGATGTGAAAGTATTATTTGAATCTTTTGTGCTTGCAAAAATGTTGCCTTGATGCATAGATGTATTATGTTTTTTATCTAGCTCTTTTTGACTGATAAATTTAATTATAGTTGTTTGACCTTTAAAATAGTTAGGAATATTTCTAATTTGATTAGCAATTTCTGTTTTGTCTTTATTTGCAACAACGTAGCATAGTCTAAAGTGTTTTTCAATAGTTACAGGGTTGCCATTTTTAGCTAGAGCAACAGCTTTTTTATTTGGAACAGTATATTGTTTTGCGTCAACAACTCCGTCTACTTTTTTAATTGCATTAGTATGCCCAAGGCTTATACCTTTTCCCCAGAAGCATTCAATATTTTCAAATACGCTTGAATACATTGTACGCATCACAGAAAACAAACCTGGGTCCCAACCGCAGCAAATAACTGCACTTGTTGAGCTTTTACTGCAAGCTTTAGAAACATCGTCAATATGCTCTAAGGTAAGAGCATGAGTATCAAAGCTATCAATAACATTAAAGTAGTTAGCAAGCTTAGGTGTTTGTACTTTAAGGTCCCTTTCTGAGCCCCCGCACATAAACATTACATCGATTTTGCCCTTAAACTTTTTTGCATCATCGATTGAGTAGCAAGGAACGTTGCAATCTTCAATCTTTCGTCTTGAAAACACGCCAACAACTTCCATATTGCTATTTTTTTGAGCAAGGCTTAAAACTGCTTTGCCAAGATTTCCGAAACCTACGATACCTATTTTCATAATTTCCTCCTATTGTTTAATTTATTAATATGATTGTATATGGTTTTTAGTGATAGTGTCAAGTTTACAAAAAATGTATATCAACATAAAATATTGATTGACAAACATTTTTTAGCGTTTATACTTATTAATACCCTT
>CATKXA010000016.1 GCA_949840475.1 uncultured Thermoanaerobacterales bacterium
TCAATGTTGAACATTCAAGGTGCCAGCCAGGATATCCCTCTCCCCAAGGCGAATTCCATTTCATAATATGACCATTTTCAGCCTTTTTCCAAAGAGCAAAATCTTCAGGGGCTTTTTTGTCATCAGCCACATCTATTCTTTCTCCAGACAAGTTACTATCAAGTCTTCTATTAGATAGTTGACCATATTTTGGATACTTTTTAACTTCAAAGTAAACATTACCTTTGCTTGTCACATAGCCATAGCCTTTTTCTACTAATGATTTTACCATTTCAATCATTTCAGGAATAAAACCAGTAGCTCTTGCACTTATGCTTGGCTTTAAAATATTCAATTTACCCATTGCATCAAAGTAAAGAGTTTCATACTTATATGCAATTTCATAAGGGTCAACCTTTTCAGCTTTTGCTTGTTTTAAAATCTTGTCTTCACCCTCGTCGCCGTCGCCAACAAGGTGACCAACGTCTGTTATGTTTTGAACATACTTAACTTTGTATCCCAAAAATTGAAGATATCTATAAATAGTATCAAAGTTAGTATAACTTCTAGCATGACCTAAATGAGGAGGTCCATACACAGTGGGACCACAGACATACATTCCGACATGTCCTTCTCGAATTGGTTTAAACTCCTCTTTTTTCTTTGTTAATGTATTATATACTTTTAATGCCATTATTCCCTCTTTTAGCCTTTTTTCTATAGTTTTTATATTGTTTTTTATTCTATTTTGCGTTTTTATAAATTCTTAGCAACGTTAAATGCTGATTTTACAGCAGTGAATACTTTACCTGGTTTATTGCTATCTCCTATGTTATAAAGAATAGGTGCAGCATTGATTTCAATGAGCTTTGCAAACAGTTCATTGTTAGACTTTGTGCCAGCTGCCAATATAACAAGATCTGCATCAATCTCAACAGCTTTAGGCAAGCTCTTGATTTTTTTAGCTAGCGGATTATGAATATTCTCAGGCAAAACAGGTTGCCAAGTGTTATATGCATATGGCACTGTTTTACTTGCATTGGTCATGATTTCAACAGTGTCCTCATTTATACTAGTAACCTCAGAACAATTATAACACTTAACCTTTGCTTTTTCAAGATAATGCAATAAATGTCCTCTATTTGCTGTACAAGTATTGGTCATAAGCGTTGGAGCAATCTCAACTATTGTTACATTTTTATCTAGCTCATACTTTAAGTAATACGCTAGCTCACAGCCAGAATCACCGCCACCAATAATAACAATGTTTTTTGCGTTTTTGAGCCTATCAATATCTTTTAATGCCTCAACTGCTGAACAAACATGCTTTTGCACAGCACCTTTTATAGGAAGCCCTGCCTGCAAAGAGCCAGTTGCTGTAATTATTGCATCAAATTTTCGCTCTTTTAAGTTCTCAGCTGTTGCAAATGAATTTAGTTCTAGTTTTAAACCCACCTTTTTTAAGTCCTCTACGACTTTGTTTAAATATGTCACATAGTTTTTAAGCTCATATTTAATCTTAGGAATTGAAGCCTCAATAAGCGTTCCGCCAATAGCATTAGACTTTTCAAACAAAGTTACATCATGCCCTCTTTCAATCAAGGTTTTAGCACAAACAACGCCAGCTGGACCAGCACCAATAACTGCAACATTCTTCTTTTCATTTGTCTTGTTTATTCCACTAAGTAAGCCGTTTTCAAAACCTGTTGTTGGACACACAGCACATTGTGGATGCCCACCCTCAATAAATTCTTTAATGCACGCTTCATGACAGCCAATACATGGTGTTATATCCATAGTTTTGCCTGCATACGCTTTGTTTGCCCAGTTTGCATCAGCAAGAAGTGGCCTTGCGAGCATTATCATGTCGCACTTATTATCCCTCAAAGCTTTTTCAGCAAGGTCTGGATATCCAAGCTTGCCAACAGCGACAACTGGCACCTCTAAACCTGCATTGCTTAAAATGTTGTTCTCTTTAAAATAGTCTTTAACAAGCTTTGCAATATCTATAAAACAGCTTGGAGGCATGCTTGACGGTGGATGTGGAAGCCACCAGTTATCATAACAACCAAGGTCAACGTCAAACATATCAACACCAGCAAGCACCAAATTTTTCATGTAATCTAGTGTTTCAATAACAAGACGTTCGTCCCTAAACTTTTTAAGGCTCTTAACCTTCTTCATTTTGTCGCCATATGTCGCATTAAGCATAAGCGATAAGTCGATTCTATACATTATTGGATATTTTTTTCCACAACGCTTACGAATCTCTGACACCATGTCAAGCCCGAATTGCTGATAATTTGAATATCTACCAAGTAGCCTTCTATTGAAAGCGGGGTTTGTCATCTGCTCTAACAAATAACCCTCATGCCCATGCAAATAAACACCGTCAATCCCGGCAAACTTGGCATCTGCTGCAGCTTGAGCAGTCTTCTTTATGATTTTCTTACAAGCCCCAGACGAAAGGCTTCTGCATGGAATTTGTGGAATATAAAAGTTTGGATTCATTGACGCAGAAACTGGCAACTTCATTTGGTTTATTAAACACTCGGGGTTACCTACTCTTCCAAGTCCGGCAGTTAGCTGAATGAAGAGTTTGCAGTCATAGCTATGTACAGCATATGCAAGGTTTCTCCAGCCAACTAGGTTGGTTCTGCTTCTATCTATACGAGGAAAATAAGAAAGCTTATCTTTTTCAATAATAGTAGGGTCGATACAAAAAGTAGTTGGAACAAGACCAGTTGTTATAAGCCCTACTCCGCCTTTAGCCCTTGCTTCAAAATATGAAATCATCTTTTCGTTAGGTCTACCAGTTTCATCAGCCATGTTGACGTTGCCCATTGGACCCATAACAAGTCTATTTTTAAGCTCGATACTATTAACCTTTATTGGGCTAAACATTTGAGTATATGGATATAGCTCGTTTGTCATTTCTGGGATTTGGATTTTGCCATTAAACCAATCGCCAAAAGTATTTTCTAGACTATCTAAAATCTGCTCATATTCTTTAGCTTTTTGCATATCTAACTTATTCATGAGAGTTTCCTCCACATCAATTATTTCTTTAATCAATAATATCATACCTATGTAATTGCCAGCAACTAATTTTAAAATGATAACAAAATAAAACGCTCGATTTTGAGCGTTTTATCTACTTTTTAAAAACATTATCAAACATAGGGTCATTACTCTTTTTTAAAACAGCAGTCATGGCTTTTAAAGTAGTTCTAGGCATCAGCTTATAAAAGCCAGACATTAAATGTGCGTCATACCCAACAACAACACGCCTTTTCTTTTTTGCAATCTTTTTTATAATCCTATCCCCAATCTTATTTACACTTGTGCTAAGCTTGCTTACTACGCTACTAACATGTTGACCGCGAAAAAGTTCTGTTTTTGTAAAGCCTGGACACATATAAGCAATATATAAATCTTTATGCTCTAACATAAGCACTTCAGTTAAGCTCTTAACACCTGCTTTAGAAGCACCATATACAGCACTTCCAACTACTGGGCACAACGCAGATGAGCTAGATATATTAACTACTCCGCCATGTTCAGCTTGAATATCTTCAATAAAGGCCTTATACATAAAAATCTGACTATATAGATTTGTACGCAAAAGCTTATCTATCATATCAATTTCTTGGTTTTGCAATCTATCAAAAGGTAAAATCATGCCAGCGTTATTGATTAAAAGCTGAACAGAAAAACCACTTTCTTTAATCTTAGCTTTTAAGTTTTGTACACTTTGGTTGTCGCCAATATCGCAAGCAAAAAAGTTGAAACTTCCTTTCTTTTCACTCTCGCCTTTTTTATAGTATTTCTTTTTTACAAGTTCGCCGCTTGCCAAAATTTCATTGTCTATCTTTTCTTTAGCAACAATTAACTTTTCTTCACTTCTTGCTACGCCTATAACATTGCAAGCATAAAGCGACGCAAGCTTATTTGCAATATAAAATCCAATGCCACTTGAAGCCCCTGTTATCAATATGTTTTTACCGAAAAACCAAGGTTTTTTACTCATTTTGCCTATTGTTCTCCATATATTTTGCATTTTTTAAATAATCTTAGTTTCCAAATAACCAGTACATGAAGCCATTACACCAAAATACACAACAGTGTACGCTTCATCAAACCTAAGCGATACAAAATTGAAATCCGAGTCAACAACTGCTGTAACAATAATAGCTTTAAACGTAGGATAATCTTTTAGACCTGACATATGTTTTACTTGCTTTACATAGTTAAACACTGCAGAGTCTGTTGTTAGGTTAAACTTGATTTGGTACTTACCGCCACCAATACTTTTGACGCTGTCTGTCCCAGACATAATTGTTTTAGATGATATTATGTACGGAACAAGCGGGCTTTCTGGAGCCGAGCCATACTCTGCCCTAAACTCGTCGTAATTCATTACCCACGTTGGAGTTGTTGGGTATGTTGCACTGATTGCTGAGTCCACCTTTGTGGCTTTATAAATTTGTGCTATTCTAGTTTGCATATCATATTGATAAATTTCTGCTACTGGAAGCATACCAAGTGAAATGCTTTCAACCTCAATCAAACTACCCGTCTTCTTTTTGAAACCATTTACTGATTGTTCTTTACCAATACTTGGCTGAATAGCACCAACTACTGTAGCATCATAGTTTTCCATTTGTGATAGCAAATACTCCGCTGAAACAAATACTTCTGATGCCGAGCATCTATCTGGTGTTCTTCCCGAGCTAATAACGGCTTCGTACACAGCTCTTCCATTATCCCTCAGGCTTTCTTCAGAGAACTTTCCAAAGTCAACCTTGTCTTTATTCGCAATGTATAAGTTACCAGAAAAATACCCAAAGAATATTGCAACAAATCCAACCAATGCGTAACTAAAAAGGTTTAAAATCTTTCTCTTTCGAGAAACAGGATTGCCCTCTTCTGCACGTCGAACAATTAGAACTCGCTCTTCGCTCCTTGCCGCTTGCTGATTGGTGTTTTGTGTGAGTTCGCTACTTTCACCGGCGTTTACTGGCTGGCTCTTTTCAAGCATTTTATTGAACTTTTGCTTTCTTTTAGATAAGAGTTTTTGTTTTTTACTTTTTTCTTTATTCAATGCACTGTGCTCTTTTTTGAGCTTTCGGACGCTTTTATTTTTTATCCTTTGCCCTGTCACTAAAGAGTACTTTTGTGGCTTTTGATTATTTTCTTCCATATTGCACCTTAATTAAAATTATATCACAAAAAATTTAAACAGCAAAAAGCATTCGCAACACTTTTTTTAATTACTTTAAAACTATTGACAAAATATTCGGAAAATTTTATCAAAACCCCTTGTTATATACTTTATTTATACCAAATATTAATATATAATAGTATCTACTTTAAGACAAGGACAAGCATAATGAATTTTGAATTTTTGTTAGACGCCATTATCGATTCATTAAAATTGCTCCCATTCTTGCTTATAGCCTACATCGCGATTGAGGTCATAGAATACGTTTCTACAAGGCATCTTGAGCACACAAGGCTACTTACAAGCAAGTGGAGCACTCTTTTTGGTGCTGGCTTTGGATTGGTTCCTCAATGTGGCTTCTCTGTTGTTGCAACCGACCTATTTGCTAAACACAAACTTTCAATAGGCACACTCCTTGCAGTGTACATTTCAACTAGCGATGAGGCCATTCCTCTTCTCATTATGAACCCTAGCAAAGCACTATCTCTCTTGCCTCTTCTATTAATTAAGTTTGTTCTTGCAATAGCTGTTGGTTATTTTGTAAACCTTATTTTTAAAAAGCAAAACCAAAAACATCTAAGCATTGCTTGCAAAACTAGCAAAGATAGCCAAACAACACAAGCAGAAGCAGAACACAATCATGAGCATGAACATGAGCATGAAAATATAGCTCCCCAAGACCTGATAGATGAAGAGCACCATACAGGCTGCTGCGGGCATGACATTGAAGAATCTAGCAAGAATGCAAAAGTAAAAAGATTTTTACTTCACCCGCTAGTTCACTCGCTTAAAATCTTTGCCTTTATACTGATTGTCAATATTATATTTGGACTCATTATTGAGCTTGTTGGCACTGAAAAACTAATGGCGTTTCTAAGTAGTAGCAGAGCATTCTCTCCTATCTTAGCGTGTATTATAGGTCTAATTCCAAACTGTGCAAGCTCTGTCGTTATAACCGAGCTTTACGCAATGGGAGGCATTGGTTTTGGAACTATGGTTGCAGGGCTTATCGTTAATGCGGGAATTGCTTTTGTGGTACTATTTAAACAAAATAAAAATATCAAGCAAAACTTTGCAATACTCGGCTCAATGTTTGTAATAGGTTTGGTCACTGGTTATATAATTCAATTAATAGGCTTTTAAATTTAAGTGTCACAACACAAAAGCCACAACTTAAATGTTGTGGCTTTTATTTATTTTGTTCTTGCAGCATTGGCGGCTAATTGGTCTAAGTCTGTGCGAGTAAGATTTGTATAAAACTCCATTGCCCCACCATAAACATGAACAATATTTTTTTCATAGTTAGGGTCAGTTGGCTCTACATTAAAGTCTTGACTATCGTTATATAAATAATAAGCTTTGCCCTTTTCCATTTTGAACCAAAATTTATTATTAACTCCACCAAACATTTCTTCATTAAAGTCTATTGTATCTTCAGTTAGCACACTTAAAGTTTTATACACCTCGTAAACATTATCTTCAGTTTTGCACTTTAAAGTTATTGTGTTATAACCTGCAGCAAATATAACTTTTACTGTATGGTTTGCATTAACGTCTTTAAAACTAAAATAAGCTTTTTCTCTATTGTACTCTTCTGTGTACTCAGTTCCGTCGATAATAACCTTATCTATAATATATCCAGTTTTAGGGCTAACAAAATATTCAAAAGTTGAGCCTTTTTTAGCAGTATTTGTTCCAACTATCGATACTCCCTCAACCTTTGCTTTATACACAAAGCCGTTGCCCTCAACCTCAACATTTATTTTAAATGTTTTTGCACAGCCAGCCAAAAACACTGGGCTGACAGCCACAAAACATAAGCATATTGCAAATAAAGTTTTTACAAATTTTTTCATTTTTTACCTCTAGTTTATACTACTTAATTCTACAAAATTATACAATAGATTGTCAATTAAATTACTATCCATTCTCAGTTACAAGAGTATTATTTTCAAGTTTGTAATAATTGTCTGCAACTTGATAAATATACTCTTGCCCGTCTTTAACCATAGTGACAAAAGCAAAGTAATAATATGTTTGATTTGTTACCGCATCGACTGCTGTAAAGCCAGAAGAGCCAAGACTTACAGCATTAGATAAATCATGCTCTAAGGCAAGTCCTAACGCAACTTCTTTGGTGTTGAAATCCAAGTTCATAGCGTTTTGGTACACTCTCATTTGCTCCTCAGTAAGCCTTACAACTTTAACTGATGAATTATCGTACTTAGTTATGTCGCCACTAGAAAGCTGTCTATAAATTTCAATATCCGCCTTAGCCACAATATCTGCACCTTCAATTTTAAGCTCGATATCAAACTTTGGCTCATAATATACTGCATAAACATTTAGCTCTCTTTCAATAACTGTATCCGTGCTAAAGAGCTCAAAAGCTGACGCATCAATAGTGTTTGCACCACTAGTCCATGAGAAATATTTGCCGTCCACAGCTTGGTCACTACTAGCTATAATGTAACCACCAAAGTCAGTTCTTGTTGGCCAGATTTCACTGCTGTTGCTTGGAAGCTTGATTGCCTTGCCTGTGTTAATATCAAAGTACGAGTTACTTTCTACAGTCCAACTGTTTGACTGTTCGTCATAGTAGCAAAGCACATAATTTTCGCTTGTGTTTTCTCTTAGCACATACTTGTTTTGTAAGATATCCCACATATAGAAATTCACAGCCTGAACGCGTGAGAGCTCATAAAGTCCAACAACCACTTTGTTTTCTTTGATTATATCCCCTTCAGTAAGCATTCCATAGTTGGTTGTTTCTGGGTTCTCTGGTCTGTTATCTGTATTTATTTTGCCATAATACCATGCTTTTAATGCAAAGTATTTGGTATAAATTGAAGACGTATTTTCGCTTGTTATTTGGTCTCCATAATTAAAGGTAATAGACTGAATAAAATCTCTTGGCAAATCATTAACAATCGATTGATACCCGTCTTTAAGATATCTATAATAATTTACAACATAAGTTTGAGTTTTAGTTTCAACGCTTATGTCCATATCTGTTTTAGCACCGTCAATACCAACAATAACCCTCACAGCATCAAACACGCTGTTGCTCAAATCTAAGCCACCCTCGTTGTACGGCAATAGCTTTACATAAATACCACTGCAAACGTATAGCTTTTCCCCTAAAATGGTATAAATATCATCAACCTTGCCAATTACCTCGTTGTTGACCAAAACAGACAATGTTTTTGTGTAACTAAGCCACCTGAAAGTGATTTCAAGTTGCTCCTTTGCACCATTATTATCAGCAAAACTTATACCTATTTTGCTTACATATTTACCCGTTTCTGTTAAATAGTCAAATACCAAGTCGCTGTTATACCCAAAAATCAAGTTACCAAGACTACCGCTTGATACATTGCTATAATCGTAATCATTTATATTGCTTAGCGACATGTGTGCCCTATCGTCGCTCTGATTTAGCAAGGTGTATGTCTTGCTAGTATAGTGTGCATAAATTGAAAACTGCGTACTTGATGCAGTTAAAGGCGTTGTTTTGTTGTCGCTTGACGTATAAGTGAGCGAGTTATACACGCTATTATCCAGCCTTGTATTGTTTGTTATAACGCCAGTTTTATCGTCATTATCTAAGTTAAAGTCTTTTGTGAAATACATACCATTAAAGGTGTAGCCAACAGGATAAACGATAGGAACATTTACAAATGGTTTATCAAACTCAACATTAAAGGTGTATAAGATATAGTCTGTTGATGTAGAAATTGTGTTTCCGTTGTGAGTTACTCTAAATACACCGTCTTCTTTACCATAGGTTGCCAAATCCCTGTTGTTTAGGTTTATATAAACTTTATATGACTTAGCTTGCCATACAGCAAATAGTGTTATTGTTTTAGTTTTTTCATCAATCTGAAGATTATAGTTATTGTCTGGGTTAATAAATTCATAAGTCAATGCTGAAGACTTATTTGGCAAGAAAATATATGCAAGCCTATTTGTTTTAGCTTCGTCTGAGTTTAGCTGAACAGACTTATAACCCATAAAGTTGTAACCTAGCCTTGAAAGTACAGGCAATGTTTGCTCATCGTCAAAAGTAATGCTAACAACGCCGATGTCGGTTTCACAAGTTGATGAACCAAAACCATTTACGCTAGTAGCATCGTTTTTGTTGACTATAACATTATAGGTATTGGCAGTATACCTCGCATAAAGAGTTATAACACTGCCCGCAACGGTTAAGATATTAAATAGTGAGTTATCAAGCATATCTCCTTGAGATATCATGCTTCCCCCTTGCCTGCTTGAATAAAAGCCAACAAAGGTGTAGCCCGGCCTTGTTAAGGTTGGTACTTTGCCAAACGCATGATCAAACTGCACAGAGCTCTCGCCCTCTATCAAAGTTTCCGCAAGTGACGAACCATTAGATACTCTTGCATCATTGTAGTCATAATTAAGCATATAAGTATTTGCTTGCCATACTGCATATAGAGTTATCTGCTCGTCATTTGTTTCAGACAAGTTTTCTGTTAAAACAGCATTATCAACAAAGTCAACATCAGCAATCGTTAAATCAGCCCCTGTCTTTTGTTCTTTTGACCAACCAATAAAGCTGTAGCCACTTTTAATAAACCCATTAATAGTTAATGCTTTGTTTACATTATAATAATGCGTGCTTGAAGCAGTGCTTCCTGACGTTGCTCCCACTCCGTCATAGTTTATAATATATTTGATAGCATCGCTGTAAACACTTAAACTATAAGCCGTTTGACTTAAGTCGCTAATAGCAAAGCTGTACTCATAGTAAGAGCCATTTGCATCAGATTTTATAGTAGCATAATCATCGTTGCTTGGCAAAATGCTACCTTCTCCACCAAGCAAATTAACTCTGCCTAGCTCGTAACCTTTAACCACATAAATTTTTATAACTACATTGTTACCAACAAACTCAAATGAATTTGTGTCTCTTAACCAAATAGTTTGGTTGTTGCCACTTAGATTTTTAAAGGTAGCAGATAGCTTTGTTATTATATTAACGTCACTCTGATACTCTCCCGCAACCCCAAGATATGAACTGATACTCAAACTGCTAGAAACCTCTTTAAGCTTAACTGAGCTTAAGTGTTCGCTGTAAGTTTCAACCACAGCTTCAGTCAGTTTGCTATTGATTATTATCTGGTTGTTTGGATAACTTAATGCACTCTCAATAAAGTAAGTAACCTCATTAGTTAATAAGCTCTTAACTTTTAAATATTTAGCAGTCTTCTCTAAATTAACAACAAGCACGCGTTTTTTATTGTTGTTGCCTTGCACAAAAACATTAGAAGCATTGTTTAAGATTAAGTCATCAAGCGTAACCTCTGCTTGGGTGTCACTTACCGCATAGACTTTATAAGCGTCAACGCTTGGGCTATCTATCTCAAGCAAACTATAACTTGAGTAATTTATATTTATAGCAAGACTTTCAAGCACATTGCTAACACTTACGCTGAATGTTCTTGTCTGTTCGTTCCAAACTATTTTTATAGAGGTATTTTTAAGTTGCCTTGAGTTTGTGCTGCTTATAAACGCTTCACTTGTTGCAACAAAGTTGCTTTCTTGATAAATACTAAGCTCAGTTGAACTAATATTTATATTAGGGACAGCAACGTTAAATGACCTACCGCCGTAAACAATGCTTAGACTGTTAATAAAATACTTTTCGCTTGCGAGGTTAAAATCAAACACAAATGTGTCCGAAGCATTCATGTTACCGCCAAGAGATGCCACACCCGCAGATTGGTTTGAAGTATACTTCATACCAACGGCATTTATACCATTTTCACTTCCCGCCTCTTTAGAGCTGTTTGAAATATTAATAGAAACATCAGCAGAAACTTTTTCAAAAGTTGCACTAATGCTATGGTCTTTATAGCTGTAAACATTTACATACGCCACAAAAGTATTAGAGCCTTCCTCGTTAACAATAATTAGCTCAATGTCTTCGCTGATAGTATAAACCGACTTGATTACCTTTTTACCGTCAATAGTTTCAGTAGTTGCGATTGCAGGACTAGACGAAGCTAGTACATGAGCATAACTATCGCCATTAAGCTGATATGAAACGTCAAAAGTTAGTATCTCGCCGTCAATGTTAATCTGGCTCAACACATAGTCAGCAACTAAAAGATTATCTCTATTGGCATTTAATATTGGCATAAATTTATAAACAGTTAAATTACCGAACGCAACTGAGTGTTCATATGGACTATTTACAAGTTTATCGCCATCATATACTTGTGCACAGCTACTGTCATTTAAAACTGAAACATGGTTGGTAAATTTTATAGCGTCGACATTGATAGTAAGCTCAGCATATTTGTACTCATTATCCGTAAAGTAAGCATCACTAAGATCAACAAAATTGATTGTTAAATCATTGCCATTTTTTACAATTTGAAGAACATCGTCTTGTGTGTTGCCGTTTGACAAATAGTTATAAACGGCAGTTTGACCATTCTTTAAATATACTTTGATTTGTAACCCGCTAACATAATAACCTTCGTTTACAAACACATTCAAAAACGCATTTTGCGTTCTTAAAGCATACATATCAAGGTTTAAACTATTATTATCGTCGTTTACTTGCCATAAATTGTACCCGTCTTTGGGAGCAGTACTAAAGTCAGCTAGCCTACCATAATTAGTAGTTCCATGATATTCAAGACTGCTTACAAGTGGCACATTGCTTCCGCTACTTACAACATCGTTATTCCCTAAAACATCTACTTTAATATTATAAATCGGACGAACATAGTGTGCATAAAGAGTGAGTGGCACATCAGTAGAAGCGATTGTACTTTGAGTATAAGCTTGACCTCTATTAACATTGTTATCTCTCTCTTCAATATTCTTTTGGTCAAACCAACCAACAAGGTCGTACTTTTCTTCCCTTGCAGTATTTGTCATATTTAAGCCATAGATGCTAGGAAGTTCATTAAACGCCTGACCAAATGTAACCTCTTTGGTCAATACCATATTTGTTATATCTAAATTAGCTTCAAATCCAGCATAACTGTTTGCTAGCATTAGATTAGTAATTTTATAGTCAAAACCCAAGATATTAGCATTTTGGTAAACATCTAAATTTAGGTCTAAAGTAATCTGATACATTTTAGGCTCAAACCTAGCACCAAGCGTCGTATTGCCGTCAACCAAATAAACAGTATCCTGCGTAAACTGCTCGCCCTTTGAATTGAACCAACCAACAAAGTTATGCCCAGCAAGTGCATACTGGCTGTTTTCATCTATGACAAATAATGGACCAACTTTCTCGCCATATGTAACAGTCAATGTTTCGCTTGGAATTGGTCTGCCACCATTGTTGCTAGTTTCAAAGAAAATATTGTACTTTTTAGCCTCATACTTTGGCACCAAAAGATAAGTGTTGCCCGCCGTCATTTTGTTTACATGCTCTTGTGCAGAGCTAATAAAGTTGCCCCTATTATCAAAAACTAACTGCTCCACTCCGTCAATATTTAGAGTATAACCAATAAAGTTATATCCAACTTTTTCTAAAACTTCGAGTGAGTTCAAACTTGCAAAATTATCAAAGCCAAGTATTGAAGGATTACGTACATCAGTTACGTCCTCGCCATACCCAAAGAAGCCAGTGTAAGACTTATATATACCGCCCTCTTCGTAAGGATTTTGTATATTTATAGTAAAGTATTCTTCAATCAAAGAAATATCTTTAAACTTGAAATAGTCGTAACCTAGTAGGTCGTCATAAGGGACAACATAAGACTTGCTGTTAATGCCTGCAACACTGAGTTTACCCTCACTAGCCTCTTCAATAGCGTTATCATAAATAGAGGTAGACGCCTTGCCATAAACAAAGTTAAACGCCGTTAGTAAATAACCCTTTTTAGTAGTAAATTCAAAAATTTTATCGTTGTTGTTTTCATACATAGTAATAAAGAACTTTCCACAATCAACGCTTTGACCATTTTGCATAGTAGAAAGCCTAATAAACTCACTACTGATACCACTTTCTGTATATGCATTTTGTAAAGCAAAATTAATAGATAAGGCTAAAGCTTTATCACTTGCAAAAACAAGTCCGCCGTCAAAGCCAGCTAAAGCGTAGTCAATACTATCTATTGCCTCACTAGAGTTATACATACCATAAAGTCCATTAAGACTAGCTGCTGCTACTACTTTGCTAATTGTAGCGTCGCTTTTCACTGGATTAAACATCACTAAATTATGACTATTTCCACCAAAATTACCAGTAGCATTTAAGCTATTTACATAAACATTTTTAAATGCCAATGTTACTAAATACGAGAAGCTATTAGCGTCATTAATATTTGCAAGCTTTGTAATACAAACAGTAAAATTGTCGCCATGTGCAAAGTATGCACTAACTGCTGTAAAAACATCGCCATTATCATCTTGATAGTTACTAATTTGAGGTATTAAAACGCGAAGCTCGCCAGTAATATTATTTAGAGGAACAAACTGGTTAGCTAAATCTGCCACATTAAATGAAAGTTCATAGTTTGAAATTGCAATATTTGCACTTTGGCTTACCGTTGATGACGGCTTTAAAATATCTTCACTTTCTGGCTGAATATTTTTAACACTTTGATTTTTAAAATCTTTAACATCTATTCCAATACTTGAAATATCTAAAACAGGCTTTACTTTAAACAGATGCAAAGTTCCGTCGTCAATCTCAATCAAAACTGTATTTAAAAATTTGTCCTTTGTTATTTCTACTTTGGCATTTGCGTATAATCTCTTATTTTCAAAGTTATACACGTTATATCTATCACTGCCAGCCACAGTGAAATACAAGCCAATCCCAGCAAACACATAATCTTCGAATTCGCTAGCAAAATTATCAATCAATGTGACCTGCATATGCCCAACATCAATGCCTGAGTTATAGTGCATATACTGCCCTTGCTCATTAACAACTATAGCATTCTTTTGAACAAATGGCGATACTTTAGAAAACAGCCCTAAAGTCCTATTATTCTTTGTTGGAACCTTTAACGTCTTTAAACCAAAAGCAGACGAAATGACAATAGTTCCGTCATAGTTATCTTGAATTACTTTTTCGTTTTTTATAGTTTCAACTTGACCGTTATCCTTGCTCGCAAAGCTAATAACATTAGAATTTTCAGCCCCACTTAGCACTAAAAACGAGCCAGTAAAACCAACAATTTCGCCTTTAGAGGAATATTCATATTCAACTATTTTGCTTAAATTTAACTCATTTTTGCTGGTTTTACACTCATAATATGCGATTTTTTGATTGCTGTCACTTATAGTTTGTTTATCAAT
>CATKXA010000017.1 GCA_949840475.1 uncultured Thermoanaerobacterales bacterium
AACTAATCTCCTTTAGATATTTTATCAATAAGGTTTAAAAGCTTTTGACCTTTTTCATAGCTTTCATCAAGCTCAAAGACAAATTCTGGAATCGATTTCAAGCGAACAATTCTCATAACCTCATGACGTATAAAGTTTTTAGCTCTATTTAGTTCTTGCACGGCTAATTTCTTAGTTTCAATGCCTGAAAGCACGCTAATTGCGACCTTACACATAGATAAATCTGGAGTTGTATCTATATCTACAACAGAGATAATTAGTCCGTCAAGGTCAGGATTATTAAGTCTATTATTAATAACGTCGGCTAAGGCTTTTTGAAGTTCGCCATTAATTCTACTCATTCTAATATTTGCCATAATTTGCTCCTTTAGTTGATACGCTCTAAGCTATAAGCCTCAATAATATCTCCAACTGCAATGTCTGAAAAGCCTGCAAGTGTTGTACCAAACTCAAAGCCAGCATTAACATCTTTAACTTCGTTCTTTTCTCTTTGAAGTGTAGCTACACTGCCTTCATAAATTTGTTTGCCGTTTCTAGATAGTCTAACTTTACTAGTTTTAGATATCTTTCCGTCCAAGACATAAGAACCGGCGATAACACCAACTTTACTAGCTTTAAACAATGCTCTAACTTCAGCATGACCAGTAACAACTTCTTTATACTTAGGAGTAAGCATTTTAGAGATTTGTTCGTTAACAAAGTCTATTGCTTCGTAAATTACTCTAAATGGTTTAATTGAAACCTTTTTCTTTTCAGCTACAGTCTTAGCTTTATTATCAACCTTAACGTTAAAAGCAATAACAACTGCTTTTGCAGCCTCAGCAAGCATGATATCGTTCTCATTAACAAGACCAACACCACCATGTATGCATCTAACCTTAACCTCTTCGTTTTGAACAACAGAAAGTGATTGTTTTAATGCTTCTATTGAACCTTGAACGTCTGCTTTGATGATAACATTATAATCTTTAAAGTTACTATCAGCAATTTTGCTTAGTAGATTGTCTATTGACAAATCTTCGGTCTTAATCATACTAGTACGTTCTTTTGACGCACGCTCAGTAATGATTTGCTTAGAGAATTTTTCATCAACAACATATAGTTGGTCGCCTGCATTAGGCACACTTGTTAAGCCAAGGATAGCTACTGGTGTTGAAGGTGGTGCCTTTTTAACATGAACGCCATTTTCGTTTATCATTGCTCTAACCTTACCAGTTGCAGTTCCCGCAACGATAGTATCGCCAATCTTTAAGGTACCATTTTGTACAAGCACTGTTGCAACAGTACCCATACCCTTATCAAGTCTTGCTTCAATAATACTTCCTGAAGCCTTTCTATTTGGGTTGGCTCTTAAATTTTGATATTCTGCAACAAACAATACCATTTCAAGCAGTTTATCAATATTTTTTCCGCTCTTTGCAGCGATTGGCACAATTATTGTGTCGCCACCCCATTCTTCAGGCATAACGCCAGCTGTTGCAAGTTGCTCTTTAACCTTGTCGATATTAGCAGTTGGCAAATCGATTTTGTTGATTGCAACAATCATTGGAACGTTTGCTTCTTTTATATACTTAATTGACTCTTTAGTCTGTGGCATAACGCCGTCATCTGCTGCAACAACTAATATTGCAACGTCAGTTAGGTTTGCACCACGTCTACGCATTGATTCAAATGCTGCGTGACCCGGAGTATCAATAAATGTAACAGCTTGGTTGTTTACATGGATTTGATAAGCACCAATATGCTGAGTTATACCACCCGCTTCGTTAGAAATAACGTTTGTTTTACGTATATAGTCAAGAAGTGAAGTTTTACCATGGTCAACGTGACCCATTACAGTAACAACTGGTGGTCTTTTAACTAAATCTTTTTCGTTGTCGCTTTGCTCGCTGTAAATATCAGCAAGTTTTTCTTCATAAGATTTTTCTACTTTCTTTTCAAGAGTAACTCCAAGTTCTGAAGCTATTAGCTCTGCTGAATCAAAGTCAATATTACTATTGATATTAACCATCATTCCAAGAAGCAGGAACTTGCTCATGATTTCAGCAACTGGTCTACCTATCTTTTCTGCCAAAATTTTAACAGTCAAGTTATCAGTAGTAATTACTGCATGCTCAACTCTTGGCATAATATTTTGCACGCTTTCTTTTTGCTTTTTGCCACCACGTTTTTTAGAGCCCATTCTCTCGCCATCATCGTAAAGAGAACCATCTTCAACGTATCCACGCATTACAAGAGCTTTTTTGTTCATAGACTTTTTATCGTCTGAATTCTTGTCAAAAGTCTTCTTTTTAGCTGGAGCATGTGAGCTTGCAAAAGTATTTGGTTTAACTAGTGTGCTTGCGTCCATTTTTACGTCACGAGTAAATGATGACGAATTAGGTTTTCCGCCCGCCATATTCGGTCTTTGATTAAATCTATTTGGACCTTGACCCGCCTGCATAGGTCTATTACCTTGCATCGGTCTTTGCGAGGCAAAACCACCATTTGGTCTTGGACCTTGGTTTCTATTGAATTGACCATTACTTGGTCTGTTTGAGTTTGCATTCGGAGCAAAAGTTCTTCTTTCGCCCTTGTTTTCATGACTTTGCTCGCTAGCTACTGGCTTACTTGCCTCTGGTGCCTTTGCTTGCACCTTAACAGGTACAGGCTCTTCTGGCTTGCTTCTTTTTGCTGAGCCCATAATAGTATCAAGTTCAGCCCTAGCTTTTTTCATATTAGCACTTAAAGTTTGCAAGGCATTAGAACGCAATAAGTCTTGCATTTTTTTAATACTAGTTAGCTCCATTTTTGCTTGCGTATTTTGTGTGTTTACCAAATTGTTACTCCTAATTATAAATTTTCTAAAATGGCTTTGCTTAAATTTTCATTGGTTATACCAAAAGCCATAATTTTATTACTTAAAACAATATTCTCCATTGCTTGTTTATCTAATTTTACAAGACGTTGCACTTCTTTATTACAATAGAGCTCTAACTGCCTAATTGACCTATCTGAAAGTTCACTATAGCAGACCAAATAGCATTTTGCTTTAACTATGTTGTCTACCCCGTAGCAGATACTCTTAGACCTGATTGCAAAGCCAACATATGTTGTTATTTTATTCAAATTCATGTTTTGCTAGCTCCGTATATACCGATACATCAACTTCTTGTTTTAACGCTCTATTGATTGCCTTAGATTTTATAGCTTTTTGTACGCATTCATGATTTTTACAAATGTAAACGCCTCTACCGTTGGTCTTATAAGTATTATCAATAACCACCTGGCTATCAGGAGTTTTGACAATTCTTATAAAACTTTCTTTAGGGTGCTTTGCTCTACAAATAAAGCATGTTCTAAGCGGTTGATTATTTTTTTGCATAACTTATCCTTTAATCAAAATCAACTGAACCAAAGATATTATCAATGTCGTCAAGAGAAACTATTTCTTCAGCTGGAGCAGTTTTCTCTTCTTCCGCAGCCTTTGATTCGCTCTTAACATCTATCTTAAAGCCAGTAAGTCTAGCAGCTAAGCGAACGTTTTGACCACTCTTACCAATGGCTAAACTCAATTTATCGTCTGGAACGATTACTCTTGCAGATTTGTTCACTTCATCAATCTCAACAGAAATTACTGATGCTGGAGATAATGCTCTAGCGATAAACTCAAATGGGTCATCACTATAAATAATGATATCAACTTTCTCTCCACCTAGCTCAGATACAACACTGTTGACACGAGTACCTTTGTTACCAACACAAGCACCTAGTGGGTCGATTTGTGGGTCTTCGCTATAAATCGCCATTTTTGTACGATAACCTGCTTCTCTAACAATGTTTTTAATAATAACATGACCTGTTGAGATCTCTGGTACTTCGTTTTCAAATAATTTTCTAACAAAACCAGGGTTAGACCTAGAAACGATTGCTTGTACTCCACGAGCTGTTTCTCTAAGCTTCTTAACATAAACACGAATGCGGTCGTTGATATTGTATCTTTCTCCAGCAATCTGGTCGCTTGGCATTAATACGCCTTCGATTTGTGTTCCAGTAAGCTCAATGTAGAACGTATCACTTTCTTGACGACGAATATAGCCACCCATCAAAGTGTCTACCTTTTCTTCAAGTTCGCCGTATGCTGCAGCTCTTTCAGCCTCTCTTAGCTTTTGAGTTACTACTTGCCTTGCAGTTCCAGCGGCAATTCTACCAAACTCTTTTGGGGTAACTTCTTCAGTTACTTGGTCGCCCACTTTATACGACTTTTTAATTTGTTTAGCGTCCTCAAGTGAAATCTCAGTTTCTTCGTCAACAACCTCTTCAACAACTGTTTTATAAGCATAAACCTTAATAGTGTTCTTTTCAGGGTTAAGCTTAACAACAACTGACTTAGCCTCTCCAAAATTTTTCTTATATGCAGCAACTAACGCTGTTTCCAATGTTTCGATAAAAAACTCTTTTTTTATTCCTTTTAGTTTTTCAAGCTCATCAAGAGCAAGAAAGAAATCCTTATTAACCACCTTTGTTCTCCTTAAAATCTATATATTTTGTTGCTTTTGATATATTGCTTCTAGCAATTTCAATTTCTTTTTTTACAAGCAAAACTATCTTGTCTTTATCAAATCTAATGAGCTCTCCCACATGCTTTTTACTAGTTCCAATTTTTGTGAAAGTGCTAACCTCCAAAACTTCGCCGAGATTTCTTGAAAAGTCCTTGTCTGTTTTTATTGGTCTATCAAGCCCAGGTGAAGATACATTTAAAATATAAGGTTTACCTTCAGTTGGGTCTAGCTCGTCTAAAGGTTCATCTAATGCATTATGCAATTTTTCACAATCATCTATTGTAACGCCGCCCTTCTTATCTATATAAATAGTTAAATTCATGCCGTCAAACTTCTTTTCATAGGCAACTTCAACTATTTCTAAGCCAAGGCTCGTAGCAATAGGAGTTGCAAGGTCTTGCACTGCTGTTTTTACGCTTGCCACTTATTCCTCCTATTCGTTTCACAAAATTTTAGGAGTGGCAACTTGCCACTCCCAAAGAAACGCATTTAACTATAATTTATTATACATACATATTATCCAAATTGCAAGTATTTATAACATTTTCTTCAAATTTATAAATAACACTTGTCGTCTACAAATCCAGCCAGTTTTATAAACACTTCAGCTGTAGCAATAGCATCATGCACAGCCCTGTGTGCGTTGTCAAGCGACACATTTAGCTTTTCAGCAATAGTTCCAAGCTTGTAGTTTTTAGTGCCTTTAACACTTTTAAGTGCGAGCTTGTATACGTCTAAAAGCCTGTTGTCAAAATTGTATCCACACTTTCTGCCATATGTGTTTAAAAAGCTGTAGTCGAACGCAACATTGTATCCAACAAGCACGCAGTTTCTTGTAAACTTGTAAAAGTCCTTCAAAACTTTGTCGTAAAGCGGTGCATCTTTGACGTCTTTTGCACTGATGCCTGTAAGCTCGGTTACTTTTGCTGGAATGTTACGCTCAGGGTTTACCATGCTTGAAAAGGTTTGAGTAAGTTTTCCGCCTTGCATTTTTACTGCACCAATCTCAATTATTTTATCGCCACTTGAAGCCTCAAAACCTGTTGTTTCAAAGTCGAACACAACATAGTCTTGATTTGCTAAAATTTCTGGCACCTCTTCTTGTTTTTGCATATTGAATAGGTCTGCTTGTGCGTAGTATTCATAATCACTTGGAAAGACTGTTTCATAATTTTTAGGTTCACTCTTAAAAGCAATTTCTTCCTTAAACTGCTCTGGAAGAGTGCATCTGCTAATGCTCTTTACTTTTAAACTTACACCACCGCTGAACTTGTCTTCCTCTAAATCTCCACCAACTATGATACTTTCCTGCGGATTTAATTCTAGCATCTGTTCATAATTGTTTTTGTTTGAAAAAAACACACAGCTCATTTTACCAGTAAAGTCCTCAATCATAAATTTAAAGAACTTTCTTTCTTTAACCTCTTCTATAGGGTTTTCGCTTGCATCTTTTTGCTCGTCATCTTTTTTTGCTTTTTTAGGCACGTATGAAAACTCTTTAATAAACACTACTCGCCCACATAAAACAACATTTTGCTCAGCATTTTGTTTGTCTTTTATGTAATACGCCTGACTATCGCTAAGAGCCCCAACAAGTGGAACTACATCAGCCACTTCAATAAATCTGTTTTGTACAACTTCTTCAAACACAAAAGTTTCTTCATCTGTTAAAGAAATATCTTGCAAAAGCTGTTTTTCTTCAAAATCAATTTGACACACAATATCAGCAGAAAACTCTTCCTTTAAGGTTTGCTCAAGGTGTGCTTTTATTTCTCTACCTAAAATATAGGTTTCATGCTCGCGGCTTGCAGATAGTTTAATTGTTTTTACCTGGCTTTCACAATCTACACTTTTTATATCAAACTTAATTGACGGAAGATTGAAACTCAAATATTTAGCAACAAAGCCCTGTACAGCCTCATTTACCACAAAATTTTTGATAAAATTGAACTTATAATCAAAACCACTTGGCAGTAAATCTATTAAAATCCCCGACACCTGTGCCCTGTTGTTTTCATCAAGTATTGTGCCGTCCTTATAAAACAGAGAAACCAAACAAACGCCTGAGCTTTTATCAAGCTCGGCGTTTTTGAATTTGAAATTATATTTACTTCCTGTTTTCTCGTTTAAGTTTTCTTCAATAGTTTTTAAATCCACGTTTTTTCCCTTGTTATACAATAAAGAAATGATAAATATCTAAGAACAGCACCAGTCCAAGCAGTACAAACAAGCCCACAGTATGAATAATGTTCTCAACCTTTCTTGGTACAGGTTTTTTAAATATCCATTCAATGAGTACAAACACACACCTTGCCCCATCAAGTGCTGGTATCGGCAATATGTTAAATAGTGCGAGGTTCATAGACAGCATTGGCAATAAAAGCATAAACTGGCTAAAGCCAATGGCGGATATCTCAGCAATCTGAGAAATTGCAGTTATAGTTCCACCCACTTCAGAAATGGCTGTCGCTCCAGTGAATAAGCCTCCAAGTGCAGACAAGATTAGTCCACAGATGTAAAAACAGAATGGGAACGCTTTAAGCATGCTTTGGAAAATTCCATAGTGGGCTTGAGCGTTGTAATAAATTATACCAATGGTCTTAGAGCCGCTAGACAAAGTTATTCCAGCTAAGCTTGCAAAGTCTTGGTCACTGTATAGCGTGCCATCACTTTTATACAATTTTTCGCCGTGTGAAAAGCTCTCATACTTGCCAGTTTCCTCATTTAAAACAGGCTTAGTTTCTTTGACAAATTCTTTCACCTCATCTATAGAAAGTAGCACAAGCTCATCGGCCTCGCCCTTTTTGTACACAGCGTTTTCTAGCTTAGATGAGTTACTAACAAAGAAAAATGCAGGAGCTTTGAACATTTGAACATTATCAAGTGTGATAATCTGACCATCTCTATTTACTTTAACTGTAATAGTTTCGCCAGCTTCCACCTTTTTTAAAATGTCTGACATGCTGCGGTAAATCTCTATCTGTTTGCCGTTAATTTCAGTGATTATGTCGCCTTTTTTCAATATCTCAGAGTTAGGGTTGTTTTGATAATCCACTCCAGGTGTAAATTCTGCAACGCATGGCACAGCATAACCATTTATCATCAAGAAAATACCAGCGGTAATAATACCAAAAACAAAGTTGAATAGCACGCCAGAAACTAGTACGAACAATCTTTTCCAAGGTGCTTTATTATTGAAAGCGTCTTTACTTGGATTTTCTTCATCTTCGCCCTCAAAAGCACAAAAGCCACCAAGAGGTAAAAGCCTTACTGAAAACAATTCTCCTGTTTTCTTATTTTCTCTTTGATACAATTTCGGTCCAAAACCAATAGAAAACTCATTGATTTTAAAACCAAAAACTTTACCTGCAACATAGTGACCAAACTCATGAACAGTTATGAGTAAAAGTAAAACCACAAGTGCTAACAATATGTATAAAAAATTCATAGTTTCCTTCCTATTTATTAAATAAAGAGTGCAAATAGCACATAAACAAGTGTACCTGTAAACATCAATCCGTCAACTCTATCCATAAAGCCGCCATGACCAGGGAAGATTGAGCCGAAGTCCTTAATACCAACTTTACGCTTGTACGCTGATGAAACCAAATCTCCAAATTGCGTCAAGAATGTGCCAAGTAGTCCAAGCAATACAAATAGCAATACAGTATTCGTTGTAGACAAATTAGCAAACACATTTCCTAGCAAGCCAAAGTGAACAAAAGCTAGATAAGATAGTCCACAAGCTACTATTCCACCTATCGCTCCAAACACCATTCCAGCAACACTCTTGTTTGGGGAAATTTCTGGACATAGTTTAACGCCTTTAATCAAAGTACCAAATAGATATGCAAAGACGTCTGTAAACATTGAAATAGCAAATGTCATTATTATTCCCACATATCCAATATTTAGACCAAAATGATTGATACCAAGCATAAAGCCTAAAAGCGTTGTTGGGTATAGTAAAATTTGCATTGTATCTTTTGTTTCATTAAGCAAGCTACTATTCAACTCTTTTTCGTCTGAAATTTGCTCGCCATGCTTTCTTTTAATAGCATTTGTTGCAAGCTCTTTTGCTACTAAAAATAAGAATATTGCTAAAATGCTTAAAAGTTGTAACAATAGCGTCATTTCAATAGTTTTAGAAAAAACATAAATACAAACTAAAATTGCGGGATATATAAACAAGCTTACTTTACAAACTTTTTTGTTTGAAAATTTACAAGTGAGTGCCATTTCTACAATAGAACCATACATCAATACAGCTATAAATCCATCAAAAAAATATGGAGAAACTTGCCTAAGTGCTATAAACCCAGCCGTTAGCAAAAGTATAACCAAGCCTGTAATAGTGCGTTTTAACATGTTTTTATCCCCTTTTGTGCGTTGTTTTGCGTTTTTTAGATTTTTCCAAATCTACGTTTTCTTTTTTGGTATGCCTCTATACATTCATCAACTACCTTAGCATCAAAGTCCGGCCAGAACTTGTCTGGGAAATAGAACTCTGAGTATGCCGCTTGGTAAAGCATAAAGTTAGAAAGCCTTTGCTCGCCACTTGCTCTAACAATCAAGTCTGGGTCAGGTAGCCCTGCGGTGTATAAATACTTTTCAAAGGTTGACTCGTCAACCACTTTAACGCCGTCTTTAATTAAATTATTGACAGCAGAAATTATTTCATGCCTTGAACCATAAGCAAATCCAAAGTTTAGAACGCATTTTTTACAATCTGCAGTATCTTGTATTGTTTTTTGAATTTGCTCCGCAATATCACTTGGAAGCATACTAGCATCTCCCATGAGTCTAAACTTACAATCTCTTTTGATAAGTGAATCAGACAAATCCTTCTTGGCTCTTAATAAATTGAAAATATATTCAACCTCTTCTTTTGGTCTGTTAAAGTTTTCTGTAGAAAAACAATATAATGATACAGTTTGTACTCCACGTTCTAAGCACCTATCTAATACTTTTTTAATTGTTTCTTTTCCTGCTTTATGCCCTTCAAATCTAGGTAGCCCTCTTTCATTTGCCCACCTACCATTTCCGTCAGCAATAAAGGCAATGTGTTTTGGAACAATATCACTAACTTGTTCTTTTGCTTTTTTGCGTTTAAACCATGCCATAATTAAACCTCTTTGTTTATTAGAAAATCTCCAACAACTAATTCAACTTGCTTTTCGCTTAAAAGTTTCGCACGAACAACAAGCTTAGTATCTGTTTGTGTCTTTGGTTTATCAAAACAAACTATTTTAATAGTGTACCCTGCCGCTTCCAGTATATTTTTTACATTTTCTACAGGTTCAGCAATATACTCTTCAAATCTTAGTTCTTTCACTTTAAACCTGCATTATATCTTTTTCTTTTTCTTGCATAAGTGCATCAATCTTGTCACAGACTTGGTCAAGTGACTTTTGAACATCTTTTTCATAAGACGCTAAATCATCTTCGCCAATCGCACCATCTTTTTTAAGTTTACGAAGTGCTTCAATAGCATCACGCCTTGCGTTGCGGCAAACTACCTTAGTGTCTTCAGCAATTTTACGTGTACCTTTAACAAGTTCTCTTCTTCTATCCTCAGTTAGTGCAGGGAAAGTTAGTCTAATAACTCTTCCGTCATCAGAAGGTGTTAAACCAATGTCAGAAGCTAAAATTGCTTTTGATATTGCCTTAACCAAAGAAGTATCCCATGGAGAAATGACAAGCATTCTTGCATCTTGAACAGATATGTTGCTCACATGCATAAGTGGCGTAGGTGTGCCATAATAATCCACCAAAACTTTATCAAGAATATGAGGATTAGCTCTGCCTGCTCTGATTGCCAAAAACTCACTCTTTAAATGAGCAATAGCCTTTTCTCCCTTATCTTCAAAATCTAAAAATATTTCATCAATAATTTGACTGTCTTCTAGCATAAAAATCTCCTTAAAATAATCTAATTATTATTTTACTAGATTTGAAGCTTTATAGCAATCAATTTAAGTAAATTCCCCTATATCTTTATGTATAATAAGAATTATATTACAATTTCCTCAAAGTTATGAAAAAAGAGCAACCAATTTGCTCTTATTCCACCTCATCTTCCAAGCCCCAACTCCTCGTCCCCCAGCCCGTGAGCTTAACTGTGGGTCTTCTTAATCTTTTCGTTTATCGTCAAGTAGTTTACTCGCTTGCGAGAACGGATTAGTTTGTATTCTAAGCGAGGCAACAAAAAAATTCCAGGCACGATTTTACTTAGCATAAATGAGTGTGCGGATTTTTTATAGAAACAACGCAATATTGATTTTGACTAATCGGGCTTAGTTGGTACTTATAACAAGGCTCGAATAAAAAAACACGACACGGGGTATATTTTCATATTCCCCTGTCGTGTTTTTTATTCAGCAAACGCAGTTAGAAGCGTCAATCAATTCGACTGCTAGAGCGGGTTAGTTTGTATTCAGAGCTAGGAAACAAAAATAATACCAGGCACGATTTTACTTAGCATAAATGAGTGTGCGGATTTTTTTATAGAAATAACGCAATATTGATTTTGACTAATCGGGCTTAGTTGGTACTTATAACAAGGCTCGAATAAAAAAACACGGCACGGGGTATATTTACATATTCCCCTGTCGTGTTTTTTATTCAGCAAACGCAGTTAGAAGTGCCAAATAAGCCCGATTAGAGTCCTGAGGCTTGCTTCTTAACTTCCTCCACAAAATCATCCTTTCTCTTCTCTAGACCTTCGCCCATTTGGAACCTAACAAATCTGCGAATAGAAATCTTTTCACCGATTTTGTTAATAGCGTCATTAATAAGTTGAGAAACTGTTTTTGAAGGATCTTTAACGTATTCTTGTTCTAACAAGCATACTTCTTTGTAGAATTTTTTAATTCTACCTTCAACCATTTTGTCAACAACGGCAGCTGGTTTACCCTCGTTAAGAGCTTGAGCTTTAAGTATCTCTTTCTCTTTTTCTAATACTGAAGTATCAACCTCAGCAGTTGTTACATACTTAGGGTTAGCTGCTGCAATATGAATTGCAATATTGTGACCTAGTTCTTGGAAAGCAGGGCTCTTTGCAACGAAGTCTGTTTCACAGTTTACTTCAAGCAAAACACCGATAGTACCATTCATGTGAATGTATGAGAATACTGCACCTTCTGCAGCAATTCTAGCTGCACGCTTAGCAGCAGCAGCAATACCTTTTTCACGTAAATAGTCTATTGCTTTTTCCATGTTGCCATCGCATTCTTGCAAAGCTTTTTTGCAATCAAGCATGCCAACACCAGTCTTTTCTCTTAGGTCTACAACGTCTTTAGCTGTAAATGCCATAATTTTCTCCTTTATAATCCTAATTTTTAGCTTCTTGGTTTTCTACTGAAGTTTCAGCTGCAGTTTCTGTAGCTTCTTCTTTAGACTCTTCAGCCTTTAAAGCTGCTTCAGCTTCTTTACGCTTAGCCAAACCTTCTTCGCCCTCACGAGCCTCGATAACAGCATCAGCCATTGCACCAGCAATAAGTTTTACTGCACGGATAGCGTCATCGTTACCAGGGATAACGTAATCTACGTCATCAGGGTCACAGTTTGTGTCTACCAAGCCAACAATAGGAATATTTAAAGCACGAGCTTCACGAACAGCAATATATTCTTTTTTAGGGTCAACAACGAATAGAACGCCTGGAAGTGTACGCATTTCTTTGATACCACCAAGGTTCTCTTCTAGCTTATCGCGTTCAGCTTTAAGCTTCATAACCTCTTTTTTAGTAAGGAAATCAAACTCGCCTGATTTTTCCATTTGGTTGATACGATTTAGTCTATCAACTCTAGCACGGATAGTCTTGAAGTTTGTTAACGTTCCTCCTAACCAACGGTTGCCCATGTAGAACATATCACAACGCTTAGCTTCTTCAATAACGGCATCTTTAGCTTGCTTTTTTGTACCAACAAAAAGCACATTCTTACCAGAAGAAACGATGTCTTTAATAAAAGCATAAGCTTCATCAATAAGACCAACAGTTGTTTCTAGGTCAAGAATATAAATATCGTTACGAGAAGTGTAGATGTACTTTTTCATTTTTGGATTCCACTTACGAGTAGGATGACCAAAATGTACTCCAGCTTCTAGCAGTTGTTTCATAGATACTACTGACATATGTTTTTCCTCCTTGTTTATTTCCTCCCCACGCATCAACTATTTTGGAAACAAACGTAAGTTTGCAACAGCCAAAATATCCACGCGGGTGCGTGATAAAGAAAATATAACACACATTTAAATAAATTGCAAGTAATTATACCAAAAAAAAGAGCACGATAAAAATCATGCTCAAACTTTGCTTAATTAAACTATAACAGACTAGTTGTCTGAACCGTTACCTTCAGCTTCATCAAGTAGTTTATTATATTCATCAAAAACAGCATCAATAATAGTATCATCAAGTTCGATTTCAAACTTATCTTGACCGTCTTTACCTCTGGATACTTTGAAAACCAAAGCTTCGTCTTCGTCCATACCATCAAGTAGTTCAACTGGTTGCAAGATTGCATAGAAATTGCCTCTATAAGCAATACCTGCGATTTCAATGAAATCAACTTCTTCGCCTTCTGCAGTCATTAAAGTTATAACATCATCATCGTCATTTTGCATATGGTCGATAGAATCAGGAATACCTTCCGCACCAAATTTCTTCTCTTCTTCTTTGTTTGCCATTTTATTCTGATTATTTGCTGTTTGAAATATTTTTACTATCTTAGCGACAAATTCTTAAAATAAGTTCGATGACACTTTCAGTATTGTTGGCTTTAAGTAAGCAGACACTCGGTTTTTTTATTTACTTATGTTTGATTATAATTTTTT
>CATKXA010000018.1 GCA_949840475.1 uncultured Thermoanaerobacterales bacterium
CAAAAAAATGCACAAAATATTACGCAAATAGAAACAGAACTAACTACTTTTATAAAAAAGACAGCTGAAAGTGAACGTGATTTCACTAAAGCACTTAATAATATTTATCAAAATGTTATCGCTATAAAAAAACTAGAAGAGGACATTTTTAGGCTAGAAGATTTATTAGAGAAGGAAAGCAAACAGGCGAATACATTAAAAGTAAAGCTAGATGACTTTTTTGTAAAATTCAATATTGATAGCAAATTGTGCTATAGCGACAAACTTAATATTTTAAAGCAGGCTACAGAGTATTTGCCAAAACTCACGCAAGAAAAGCAAGCTGTTTTAGTCAAGTTAAAGCAGCTTAAGGAAAACTTAATTACTGACGGCTCAGCTCATGATTATGACATCAATGACCTGCAAGCAAAGCTAAGGGAATATCAAGTGAGGCTTGATGAAATTAAAGAACAACGAAACAATAATATAAACAGACTTAATCAAATCAATGAGCAGGCGAGCGAGTTAAAGGATTATGAAAATCAAAGAGATTTTTATCAAGAAAAAGTTAAGGCATTAGAAAATGAGAATAAGTTGTTAGAGCTAACTAAAAAGTACTTAAACGATGCTAGTGATGCACTTACTAGTAAGTATTTACAGCCAATGAAAAATAGTCTTATTAAATATTTAAATTTGCTAACAAATGTGCAGTACGATAATTTGAACCTTGATACTGAATTTAATATTAGTTTTGAAGAGTTTGGTAATTTACGAGAAACTGGGTATTTGAGTAAAGGCTATTTATCTGTTGTGGACCTTTGCATCAGGTTTGCTCTTATTGATGCATTGCTCGAAAGAGAGAAGCCGTTTATTGTGCTTGATGACCCATTTATTTATATGGACGAGCAAAAGATAAAAAGTAGCACAGTTCTTTTAAACAATATCTCAAAGAAGTATCAAATTATTTATCTTGTTTGTCACAAATCAAGAGAAATTGCTGTTAAATAAAAAGTGGCGTGAGCCACTTTTTGTTTTGTAAATTATTTTTTAGTTATTTGTTTAATGTAGTTGTTAATTTCTTTTTTGAAAGTCTTAACTGATCCATTATTTAGAATGTAGTGGTCAGCTATACCGATTGGGCCGCCCTTTTCAATATTTTCAATCTCAGAATAATCTCTGCTCATACTAGTTTCTTCGTCCATTGGTCTAAATTCTCGTACCTTCAATCGGGCTCTTCTTAGTGGTGCGTCCGTAGCTATGCAAAGTACTGAAAAGGCGTCTTTAAATTTTTCTTTAATAATTTTATACTCACTCCACGAATACATACTTTCAATTACAACATTTGAAATGGCATGAGCTCTTTCAATCTCTGGCAAAAATATTTTAGCATAAATGCCTTTATCGCCACTTGCTCTCAAAGCCTCGCGAGTTTTACGTTCATTCTCTTCGTTTATTTCTAAACCAAGCTCTTTCATTTTTATAAATGTAGCTTCGCCAAAATAAATTTTGTGAAAGCCCTTTTTTACAAACTCGTCAACGGCAACGCTTTTACCGCTACCACACATTCCAACAACTGCAATTATCTTATTCATAGTTTTTCTCCTTTATATACTTGATTATGCTAAATATTCACATTATTTGTCAACAAATACCTTAAAAGTTTTTAAATTGATAAAAAGTTTAGTATACTATCTATGATATGAAAATGAGCGAAAAGATTAAAAGTGTATTTGAAAAACTTGAGAGTTTGCTTTTTACGCCACACAAGTGTATTTGTTGTTTACGTGAGTGTGACACAGATAGTAAGTATAGGCTGTGCTCAAGGTGTCAAGAAAAGATTAATTTCACAAAAGAGCATTACTGCTTAACATGTGGCGAAAGTATTGACGAAGCTTACGACTTTTGCTTAGAGTGTAAAGATAGTGATTATCATTTTGATTTTGCACGAACAGTGTTTGCATATGATGAAATAAGTTCTAAAATTATACTAAGGTTTAAATTTGAAGGCTACAAAACATATGCGAAGCCTCTCGCACACTTGCTTGCAAATTATTATGCGTCAAGTGACATATTAGCGGACTGCATAACATTTGTACCAATGCTAAAAGAAAAGGAAAAAGAAAGAGGCTTTAACCAATCTAAACTGTTGGCATTAGAGCTTGGCAAAATAACAGGTTTGCCAGTGATAGAGTGTTTAGAAAAGACACATGCAAACAAGACGCAGTCATTGCTTTCAAAGAAAGACAGGTTTAAAAATGTTGAGGGCACATTTAAACTTATCAATAAGGAATATGTTAAGGGGAAGCAGGTTCTTATTATTGACGATGTATTTACCACTGGTGCAACGACAAGTGAGTGTGCTAAACAAATTTACAAAGGAAAGCCGATGAGCGTGCAAGTTTTAACGCTCGCAAAAAGACCAAGTAATCATATTAAAGTATAAAATACCTTATATTTAGCAAAAATATGGGCTATATATCAGGCTTTTTGGTTTTTACTTTACATTTAAGTGAGTTTATAATATATTATTACAAGATAAAAGAGGGAAAATAATGGGACTTATTAAGTTTTTTGCGAATTTTGATAATAATAAAAGCATAAGAAAGCTTGAAAAAATAGCTTCTAAAGTTGAAGAATTATCTGCTTGCTATGAAGCAATGAATGATGAAACCTTAAAAAATCAGACATCAGTTTTAAAAGAAAGACTACAAAAGGGTGAAACCTTGGACGATATTTTACCTGATGCCTTTGCTGTTGTGCGTGAAGCGTCTTATAGAGTTTTAAAGATGCGTCACTTCCATGTACAGATATTAGGTGGTATTGTTTTGCACCAAGGTCGTATCTCAGAGATGAAGACCGGTGAAGGTAAAACACTTGTATCAACACTTCCTGCGTACTTAAACGCTCTTTCTGGGAAGCCAGTACATATTGTTACTGTCAATGAATACCTAGCTAAGCGTGACGCGGAGTGGATGGGCAAAATCCATAAGTTCTTAGGACTTAAAGTTGGCGTTGTTTATTCTAACCAACCGCTTGATGAAAAGAAGAAAGCTTATGAGGCAGACATAACATACGGAACAAACAGTGAGTTTGGTTTTGATTATCTTCGCGACAACATGACCATGAGCAAAAAAGACATGATGATGCGTGGGCTTGAGTTCGCTATTATCGACGAGGTGGATAGCATACTAATCGACGAGGCGAGAACACCATTAATTTTGTCTGGCCCAACTGGCGAGAGTTGCGATGAGTATATAACTGCTTGCCGTTTTGCTAAAACGCTAAAAGAAAATGATGTTAGCATTGACGAAAAAAAGAAAACCATTCACTTAACAGAAGAGGGTGTTGTTAAAGCTGAAAGATTTTTTAAGATTGATAATCTTAGTGATGTCAATAACACTCAAATCAACCACAATGTAAACAACGCAATTCGTGCTCGCTTTATGATGAAACGCGATAATGACTATGTTGTTCGTGACGGCGAAGTATTTATAGTCGATGAATTTACTGGCCGTATAATGGTTGGTCGTAGATATTCAGACGGGTTGCATCAAGCTATTGAAGCAAAAGAAGGCGTAAAAATTAATGCAGAAAACAAAACGCTTGCAACTGTAACTTTGCAAAACTTCTTTAAAATGTATACTAAAATCAGTGGTATGACAGGTACGGCTAAAACTGAAGAAGGGGAGTTTAGGGATATTTATGGGCTTGACGTTGTTGTCATTCCTACAAACACTCCAGTGCAAAGAGTTGACGCTAATGATATCTTCTACTTTTCACATGAGGCTAAGCTTAAAGCTGTTTGTGAAGACATTAAAGAGAGCTACGAGAAAAAACAGCCAGTGCTTGTTGGTACTATAACTGTTGAAAAATCAGAAGAGCTTTCAAAAATGCTTAGACGCTTAAAAATCCCTCACAATGTATTAAACGCCAAAAACCACGAACGAGAAGCAGAAATTATTGCTCAAGCAGGTAGACTTGGGGCTGTTACTATTGCAACAAACATGGCTGGTCGTGGTACAGATATTACGCTTGGCGGTAATGCTGAGTTTAAAGCAAAAGAAGCCATGAAAAAGCAGGGCTTTGATGAAAACATGATTGAACTTGCTTCCTCATACTTCGCTGTGAGCACAGAGGAAGAGCAAACTGCAAGAGATAAATATACCGAGCTTTTGAAAAAGTATAGTAAGGAAGTTGCTGAAGAAAAAGCTGAAGTTATTGCTCTTGGTGGTTTAAAAATAATAGGTACCGAGCGTCACGAATCTCGAAGAATTGATAACCAGCTTCGTGGTCGTGCTGGTCGTCAAGGGGACCCTGGTTATTCTGTATTTTATATTTCTGCTGATGATGACTTATCTCGTGTTTTTGGAAGTGAGAGGCTAAAACGTATGGCTGCTGCTCTTAAGCTCGAGGAAGACACTTCAATAAACTGGAAATTCTTCTCTCGTAGCGTAGAAACGGCTCAAAAGCGTGTTGAAGGTAGAAACTTCTCTATAAGAAAACAAGTTGTTGAATATGATAACGTGCTCAATCGTCAACGTGAAGAGGTTTACAAAGAGCGTAACAGAATCTTGGACGGGGCAGATGTGCATGACAAGATTTTAGAAATGATCAAAGAAGTTGCTGAACTTGCTGTGTATGAGTATGATAACGATAAAGAGCCAGACGAAGTTGACATTGATGGCTTTAATACGGAAATTGAAAAGCGATTGCTTGAGCCTGGCACAAACTTTATTACAGAGCAAGTGCTAAACAAATATTCAAGCCGAGAGCTTGCTGAAGAGATTTATACATTGGCTGCAGAGCGTTATGAGAACAAAATTGCTGAAAACCAAGAAAAGGGTGTAAACTTCGGCGATGTTGAGCGTCATATACTATTAAGCATAATGGACCGCAAATGGATTGACCATATCGATGATATGGATAACCTACGTCAAGGTGTTGGGCTTCGTGCGTATGGTAACAAAAACCCTATTACTATTTATCAAACTGAAGGATTTGACATGTTTGACGACATGATTAGCAGTATGCGTCGTGACGTTGCAAATGCTCTAATGGGTGTGCGTGTAGAAATTGCACAACCAACAATAAAAAAATCTAAACCTCTGCCAAGTTCTCGTCCGCAAGGAACAGTTGTAAACAAAGGTAAAGAAATAGGCAGAAATGATCCTTGTCCTTGTGGGTCGGGGAAGAAGTATAAGAACTGCTGCGGCAAATTTTAGGTCATATAGCAACCGCTATGATTCGTAATTTCAAAAAATTCTAGACAGGGGAATATGCAAATATACCCCGTGCCTAGAATTTTTATTATTACTTTCCTAGCAATTACTCTATGACCTAAAATGCAATTAAATTAACCTTAAGAATGAGCCTAAGATTTTATGCCTTGCCTAGCAGTCATTCTACGGGCTAATTTATAGAGTAATAGACAATTTAGCTTAAAAGCTATAAAAGTGATAAAGTAAAGTTGCGATGCTTGCACCTAAACCGCAAAATAGTATGTCACAGATGTCGACAACTCTAAAGGTAAAGATTGTGGCTTGCAAGCTTTCTATTATTGTGGCAAGTAATGTGCCCAGGAAGAAGCTTATAGATAGTTTTGAAATAGTATTTCTATTAGAAAGCAGGCACACAAAGACTCCAACCGGAAAAGCAAGAGCTAGGTTAATTATAAAGTTATAGGCAGTAAAAGAGAGGGAAATTGTTGGACTTAATAGTTTAATAGGATAGCAAAAGTTGAAGAAGATATACTTGCTTTCAATAGACACCTTTGAAAGTGTCAGCATTATGCAAAATACGAGGTAAAGGAATACAAGAGGCAAAAAGTTTAATTTTTGTTTATTATTTGTCTGATTAAAAAAAGTATGTTTATGTTGTGAGTTTAGTATCGCAGGTAAACATAAAAACAAGAACATATAAATAAGTAAGAATAGTGGCAAGTAAACTTTTAGCATGATTTCTCCTAAAAAATTATTGACAAAATTTTAACGTCGCATTATAATAACTTTTAATTAGAGGAAAAAATATTATGATGCATGTAAATAATAATGACAATAACGATTTCTAAGACGCATAAATAATGGGTTTTTATTGTCATAATTAGTGTATGTAAAATCAAACTTTTTGGCATAAAAACCAAGAAGTTTTTTTCTTTATAAAGGAGTGATTATGGAACAGATTTCAAAATTAACAATCGGCGAATGCGAGGTTGAAGGATTTATTGACCGTATTCGTGACCAAAAAAGTATGCAATTTATTGTTATTCGCGACCGCTCTGGCAAGTTGCAAATAACAGTAGATAAAGCTAGCAAACCTGAAATTGCTAGTATTTTCTCATCAAATTTACTTGTTGACTCAGTAGTAAGAGTTAAGGGAACTATTGTAGAGAATCCTTATGTAAAACTTGGAGGCAAGGAGTTATTGCCAGAGAGCGTAGAGGTTGTTTCTCGTGCAGAAGTTAGCCCAATAGACAGCGAAAGCGGGATTGACCAACGTCTTGACTATAGGTGGATTGACTTACGTGATAGCAAAAAACGTTTAATTTTTGAAGTGCAGACAGCTCTTGTTCATGGTTTTAGAAAGTTCTTAATTGAAAAGGACTTTATTGAGGTGCATTGTCCAACTATCAGTGGCAACGAAAGTGAGTCTGGGGCTGGTGTTTTTGAAGTTAAGTATTTTGACAGAAAAGCATACCTTATTCAAAGTCCGCAATTTTATAAGCAAATGGCAATCGCTGGTGGTTTTGAAAGAGTATTTATATCTACTCCAGTTTATAGAGCAGAAAACTCTCACACTAAGCAACATGCAACAGAATTTTCTGGTTTTGACCTTGAGTTTACAAATGTTTCAGACGTGGAAGACGTTATGAAAATGGAAGAAGAGCTTTTATATGCTGGAATTAAAGAGGTTAAAGAAAAGCTTGGCGATAGAGTAAAAGAAGAACTTGGAATTGATATAGTAGTACCATCGCTTCCATTCCCAAGGCTTACAATGAAAGAAGCTTACGATATTCTAAATAATAAGTGTGATTTCCCTATTGAAGAAGGCGAGGACTTTGACCGCGAAGCTGAAAAGTTGCTTACAGCTTATATGGCAAAGAAAACTGGTCATCAATTCTTCTTTGTTAAAGAGTATCCAAGTGCGGTTAGACCATTCTATTCAATGAAAAAAGAGGACGACAAGGCGTACTCTAAAACTTATGACTTATATTATAAAGATATTGAGATTACATCAGGTGCACAGCGTGAGCATAGAGCAGATGTGTTGACTGAGCAAATTAGAGAAAAAGGCATTGACCCTAAAACAATGCAAGAAACTTACATAGACTTTTTTAAATATGGCTGTCCTCCACATGGTGGTTTTGGAATGGGACTTGACCGTATTACAATGTTACTTCTTGATTTGCCATCAATAAAAGAAGCGATGTTTATTTTCCGTGGACCTGAGCGTATTCGTCCATAGGAGCTATTTATGGCAAAGCTTACAGAGAAAGAGATTTCGCATTTGGCGAGCTTGTCGGCTTTAAGTTTAAGTGATGAGCAAGTAAAAAAATATGCTAATGAGTTTGAAAGCATTTTAAATTTTGTTGATAAGATATCTAAGACTGATACCTTAAGCTTTGATATGTTTGCCCGCGAAATTGAGTTTGATGACCTTCGAGAAGACGAGCAAAAGCAAAGCTTAAGCACTAGTGAAGTGTTGAAGAATGCTCCAAAAAAACGCAAGGAATTTTTTAATGTTCCAAAGGTGGTGGAGTAATGGTCAGTTTAAAAGATATTACTACTATTAAGCTAGCGGAGGCTATAAAAAGTCAACAGATAAGCAGTGAGCAAGCGGTCACATACTATTTGAGTAACATTAAAAAATACGAACACAAAAATGCAGTGCTTGAAGTGTTTGAAGACGCACTATTAAAAGCTAAAGAAATAGATAAAAAAATTAAAGCACGCGAAAGTGTGGGGGCTTTAGCAGGAGTGCCTTTTATTATAAAAGACAACATGCTTTGCTATGGCAAAAAATGCACATGTGCTTCTAAGTTTATGGAGGACTTTGTAAGCCCATACACGGCGACTGCGGTTGATAGATTATTAAAACAAGATGCAATAGTAATAGCAAGAGCAAACATGGATGAGTTCGCCATGGGTGGGTCTTGTGAGCATTCAGCTTTTGGAGCGTGTTTGAATGCTGTTTCAGATAGTCATGTGTCTGGGGGCTCTAGCGGTGGAAGTGCGGTTGCTGTTGCACTAAACATGTGCAGTTTTGCTCTAGGCTCAGATACTGGTGGAAGTATTCGTCAGCCTGCATCATTTAATGGGGTGGTTGGTTTTAAGCCGTCATATGGCACAGTGTCTAGATTCGGCTTGGTGGCTTTTGCGTCATCGCTCGACCAGATTGGGCCAATAACTAAAACTATTGGCGATGCTGAGTTTGTGTATAGTTTTTTATCTGGAATTGATGAACACGATCAAACTACTATCAGCTTGCCTATAAGTAATAGTAAAATAAGTTCGTTGAAAGGCTTAAAAATTGGCATTATTAAACAAGTGCTAGAAATCGCACAAAATACTCCAAACTATTCGCATTTCAAAAAAATCATAGACGTACTTAAAAATTGTGGTGCAAATATTCAAATAATTGACATGAAAGAGTACGACCTTGCATTGCCAGCATACTACATTATAGCTCCCTCTGAGGTGGCATCTAACCTTGGCAGGTTTGATGGCATTAAGTACACAAAGAGAGCGGAGCAAGCAAAGGATATAGGTAGTGTGTACACATTGTCAAGAACTGAGGGCTTTGGCGAAGAAGTGAAACGTAGAATTATGCTCGGCAACTTCTGTTTGTCTAGCGGATATTATGATGCGTATTATAAAAACGCAAAGCGTGTACAAAAGTTGCTAAAGAACAAATTTGATGAAGTATTTAAGAGCGTTGATGCAATAATTTTGCCAACAACTTTGGGCGGAGCTTTTAAGCTTAATGAAAAAACTGAGGAGCCAACAAGCATGTGGGCAGAGGATATGTTTACTATTTTTGCAAACCTTGCTGAGCTTCCAGCTATTTCAATTCCAAATGGAAAAACTGCGGACGGTATGCCTCTTGGTGTGCAGGTTGCATGCAAAAAACTTGACGATTTAAAGCTTTTAAAAATAGCAAGCCTCATTGGAGGTGTTTTAAATGTTTAGTGATTATGAAGTAGTAATTGGGCTTGAAGTCCATGCCGAGCTAAAAACTAAAACAAAAGTTTTTTGCTCATGCAAAAACGAGTTTGGAAGCGAGCCAAACTCAAACTGTTGTCCCGTTTGCGTTGGTATGCCTGGGGCATTGCCAGTGCTTAGCAAGGAAGCGGTATTTTTAACAATAAAGGCGGGGTTAACCATAGGTTCACAAATCTCTCCGCTCGCAGTGTTTGAAAGAAAGAACTATTTTTATCCAGACCTTGCAAAAGCTTATCAAATTAGCCAGTTAGAAAAACCAATTTGCGTGGGTGGAGGCATCAAGCTTAAAAGTGGTAAGAATATTAGAATAAACAGAATTCACTTAGAAGAAGACGCAGGGAAGCTCATTCATAAAAGCGAGGTTATTGGTACGTTTATTGACTACAACCGTGGCGGAGTTCCTTTAATTGAAATGGTAACAGAGCCAGACATTTCAAGTGCCGAAGAAGCTGTTGAATTTTTAACCAAATATCGTAGAAACCTAATCTTTGCAAGCGTGGCAGACTGTAAGATGCAAGAGGGAGGCATGCGATGTGACGTCAACTTATCTGTTAGAAAAAAGGGGGATAAAAAGCTCGGTACAAGAACTGAGATGAAGAACTTGAACTCCTTTAAAAGCGTTCAAAGAGCAATCACTTATGAAGCAAAAAGGCAGATTGAAGAGCTAGAAAAAGGCAATGCTATACGTCAAGAAACAAGGAAATGGGACGATAACAAAAACAGAAGCTTTACAATGCGTAGCAAAGAAGAAGCAGAGGATTATAGATATTTCCCAGACCCAGACTTACTTCCTGTTAGAATTAGTGAAAAGACTATAACAAAAGCCAAAGCTGAGTTGCCAGAGCTTAGTGAACAAAAACGTGAGAGGTATGTAAGAGAGTTTTCTCTTCCAAAGTATGATGCTGAAATTTTGACCAACGAGCTAGATACTGCTTTGCTCTTTGAAGAGGCGTCAAGGCTTACTAATATGCCAAAGCAAGTATCTAACTTTATTATGACCTATGTGCTTGCGAAAAAGAAAGAGCGAGATAATCTATCTGTATTCGATGTAATTTCAGCAGACAATCTTGCATATATAATTAAAGCTATTAGCACAAATGAACTTACAAGGCCGAACGCTTTAATGCTATTTGATATGGTATGCTTTACAGATAAGGACGCTAAATCAGAAGCAGTAAAAAGCGGCTTTATTAGCAAATTAAGCGAAGCTGAACTTGAAAGTGTTGTGGATTTTTTGATTGAACAAAATGCACAAGCAGTTAAAGACTATAAGTTAAACCAGGTAAAAGTTGAAAACTTTTTTATGGGACAGCTTATGAAGCAAACAAAGGGTAAGGCAGACGTAAATAAGGGCAGAACACTCATAAATGAAAAATTACAAAAATATAAAAATTAAAGCGAATTAATTTGATTTTTGCATAAATTTGAGTATCATAGAATATAGAATAATATGGAGGGAATATAAAATGGCAGCAAGAAAATCTGATTATTTTGGTCTTAGTTATGTAGTAAGCCTTATCCTAGCTATCATACCATTCACAGCTTGGATTTTAGGTATCGTAACAAGATTCCAAGAAGGTAAAATCGTAGCAGGTATTGTACGTATCTTCTTTGGTTGGATTGTATGGATTCTTGATTTAATCTTCATGATTATGAAAAAAGAAATCTGCAGACTTTTAAATGTTTAATTTTCTTTAATAAAAGCCACGGCGAAAAAGCCGTGGCTTTTATTTTGCGAAATTTAAGTAAAGCTATTTGCTGTATAAAAATTAATGCCTAGATATAAACTATCAAAAAAGGGGCAAAATGCATGCAAAAACAAAGTTTAGAAAAGAAAATATCTAGTATGTTTTGTAAAGAGTCGGATATTGTTGTGCGTAAGTTTGAAACTAAGCAAGCTAAGTTTACGCTATTTTATATCGACTGCCTAATCAACAGCGAACTTTTGTCTTCTGGCATTATTGAGGCGTTGAAAAGTGTTAGTGAAAAACAAAAGGATAACACTTCTATTATTGATATGCTTGAAAAGCAAATTATAACTGTTGGTGCTGTTAAAAAGGTTAGTGAAAAAGAAGATATACAAAATGAGATATTTAATGGAAGCGTAATAATTGGCGAGGACAAGAGCAAAGAGCTGCTTGCAGTCAATATAAGTGGGTTTACTAAAAGAGGTATAACAGAGCCGCCGTCATCAAGCGTGATAAGGGGTCCAAGAGAGGGCTTTATTGAGGATTTGAATACAAACCTTAGTTTGATTAGGCGTAGATTAAAAACGCCGTCATTGAGCGTCAAAAAACTCAAAATAGGCAAGCGAACTCAAACAAACATTGCTCTTGTTTATCTTGAAAAAGTTGCGAGCCCCAAGGTTGTAAAAGACATTGAGAAAAAGCTCAATGAGATTGATATTGATGCAATTATTGACTCATACTACATTGAAGAAATGCTTGGTAAGTCTGGGGAAAAGTTCTTCAGAAAGGTTGGAAACACTGAAAGACCAGACGTGGTGACTGCAAGAGTACTTGAGGGAAGGGTTGCAATAATTGTTGACGGTTCTCCAATAGTGTTGACATTGCCCTTCATTTTGTTTGAAGATATGCAATCGCCTGGCGATTATTACGACATTCCAGCTAGAAGTAGCTTTGTTAGATTTGTAAGACTTGTTGGTTTGCTTTTAGCTGTGTTGTTGCCTGGTATTTATGTAGCACTTCAAAGCTATCATTATAGAGTGTTACCAATAAACTTTTTGATAAGTCTTTTAAACAGCATTGAGGGTATAAGTTTTCCTCCTATACTTGAAATATTGTTCGTGTTGTTCTTGTTTGAGATTTTAAACGAAGCGAGTGTAAGAATGCCTAAACAGCTCGGCATGGCTTTATCAATAATAGGTGCGCTTGTTTTAGGCGATACTGCTGTTCAAGCAGGAATTATCACACCGCCAAGCATTGTTGTTGTGGCAATCTCTGGCATAACGCTATACATAATTCCTAACCAAACAAGTGAGGCGAGTTTGCTTAGAACCGCTTTCACTGTTATAGGTGGTGTGGCAGGTTTTTATGGTATATTTCTAGGTTTTATAATACTAGTTACATATCTAGTATCAGTGCAAAACTATAGTGCTCCATATATGGCACCATACGCACCAAGTATCCCGTCTGATAAAAAAGACGGCTTCATCAAAAAACCATTAAATCGTATGGTGTACAGACCAAAGAGTTTTAAAGTAGAGGACGAGGTTAGGCAAAAACTTTTACATAAGCCAAATAAAAAGACTAAAAAAGCAGGGCAGGAGGAATAGATATGAGTATAACAAAAAAACAAGCCTTGTTTTTATTAGTAATATCTTTGCTTGTAAATAAAGTGCAAAGGTTGCCAAGCTTAATATCTGCCAATATTGGTAGACATGGGTATTTGGTATTTTTGATAGTTGGAGCAATAGATGTTTTGTTTTTGCTTTTAGCGTTGCTATTTAATAAACAAGCGAATAATAAAACGACGTACGAGGTATGTCAAACGGCGGGCGGAAATATATTTGCAAAAATAATAATGGCAATATTTGCTTTTTACTATTTTTTCAATAGTTTATTACCTTATGAAGCTGTGCATGACTTGTTTGCAAACATTCTATTTGATAACCTTTCGTGGGGGCTCTATAGCATAATTTTAATAGCAGCGGTATGGTTTTTGGCAGGCAAAGGGCTTAGGAATATCGGCAGGCTTGGCGAGATATTTTTTTACATAATAACTATCAGTTTTGTAGTGTTGCTTGCGTTAGGTGCAATAACTACTGACTATTATAGAATTTTACCAATAAATGACCTAAACTTTATTGAGCTTTTAGACACCTGCCTTGAATATAGTTTATGGTTTGGGGACTTTTTAATCATTTATATGTTTGTTGGTCATGTTAAAGACGACGGCAAAAAACTTGGCTGGAAGACTGTTGTCGCTGTAATTGTATGTGATATCGTTTTAAGCTTTGCATACGTTGTGTTTTTTGGACTTTACCAAAACCTCAGTGCAGACACCAACAGTTTAATTGGTTTTATATCTCAGTTTTCATTGCTTGAGCTAGATATTGGTAGAGTGGATTGGTTTTTGGTATTGTTTTTTGAAATTGGTGCA
>CATKXA010000019.1 GCA_949840475.1 uncultured Thermoanaerobacterales bacterium
AATTAACCAAAGTACAAAAACAATTTGTTTTTGCACTTTGGTTACATTAAGGCTGATGTGGGAGTTGACTAGAACTCCAGTCGGGGAATAAAATTTGCAAAAAAAGATATTGGTTGCGAGTAACGAAAAGCAGCAGGTTTGTTTAGATTTTGGAGCTAAAAGGTTACAATAAGGTTCTTCATAGTATTATTACATGAATGGTTCTTATTGGCAGCTTTTAGCCCAAAAGGAAACAAAGATTCGGATATATTATTGCTGGAACAACCTGCGAGGAGACTTTGCCAGATTAAGAAGAATCTGCGAGCAGAGTTAGGTAAAAACATAATTAATAAAGAAGTGATGTGGAATGATTGCGAAAAAGTATTATGGCATCCATTTGTTTTAAAACTCATACATTCTACAGATAGTCCAAGCGAAGCGAACTTGCATTTTCTGATAGGAGAACCAGAACATTAAGTTATGACGAGGTATATGTTCCCAAATAAAAAGTTAGAAGAGGAAAATGAAAATGAAAGAACATGAATACAGTTTTGAAGTAAAGGATCTCACACCTTATATAAATTTTTGTGAGGAAAATGGTTATAAACTAATAAGTAAAAATAAGCAATCAAGAACTATTTACAGAAATCCAAATAAGACGATGGCTAGAATTACTTTAGATGAAACAGAAGGGAAAATAGTTAAAAGTTTAGATTTTAAAGAAGACAAGCTTTCTTCAGAAGTCTTAATTGAAAGAAAAGAGTCGATGGCTTTATATTATGATGATGATAAGGCAATAGAATCTATTTTGGATTTTCTTGATTATAAAAAAGACAATACCTTAATAAGAACTAGAATAGTCTATTTAAAAGAAGATGTAAAGTTTGAGTTTGATATTTATGAAGAACCTAGACAAACTTGTGTTGTTGCTCTTGAAGGTGATAGCAAAAAGACGGATGAAGTTTATTGTCTTGTCAGCAAACTAAAACATGATTAAAATTAGCGTTATCATACCATTTTATAATACGAAACTTGAGTATTTTGAAAAATTTTCAACAGTATTAAAGATCAATTGTCCGACGAAATTGAAGTTATAGTTATTTATGATTGAAGTTCCAGAAAAAGTCGCAAAATCAAAACGAAGAAATCAAAAAAAGACTTCGCTCTTTGTTGACACAAATTAACTAAGTAAAAGTCTTTTATAACAATTTTGTTTTAACTTATTTGATTATAAGAACAACTTGTGGCATACATTGTTGTTTAATAAAGGATGTCAATATAAAATCTTTTAAAATTTTGTGTGGCAAATAATTGAATCAATCATAAAAATAGTATAGAATAATAAATCATGAAGAGAAAAAAGTTCATTTTGTGTTTATCTTCAATTAGTGTTATTATACTTGCTATTGTAATAACAATTATTTGTTGTTGGCAAAAAAAAGAACTGAAGCCTGTGAGCCCACTTAAAAGTTATGTTCAAAACATCAATACTGAAGAAAGTTTACAAAGAATTAGCAATCCCGACCAAGGTTTTTATCATCCAATTTATGTTATTGCAAAAGAAAATGGTGTAAGCTATGCAAAAGAGATTGTCAATGATTCCACACAACTTTATCATTTGAGAATAGATATTAGTGCATTTTCAAAAGCGGTTAATGGTGATGTAGACAAACTTTTGACAAATGAAGTTTTGAGCGGTATAGAAGAACTTCTTGGATATTTGAAGCAACAAAATAAAAGTGCAATAATTAGATTTGCATATGATCAGGGTTTTAGTGGTAACGCGAACAAGGAAGCTGGGCTTGATATGATAATTGAGCATATAAGGCAAGTTTGCCCAATTTTGAACGAGTTTGAAACTACTATAACTGCTATTGAGGTGGGATTGATTGGTCCTTGGGGAGAGATGCATACAAGCACAATCGCAAACAAAGAACATATAAATCCTATTATTGACATATTTTTAGATAAGACAAATAATCTACCTATTTTGGTCAGAAAGCCAAATATGATTTACAATTATTTAGGTATATCACTTAACGATATTGGAAATTACAAAATTGATAATACAAGTAAAGCGTATTGGCTTGGGGTGTATAACGATGGTTATTTAGGTTCTTCATCAGACCTTGGAACATACACAGAGCGTGAAAAAGAAATTGAGTTTTTAAGTCAACAAACTAGTCACTTGCCATTTGGTGGAGAGGTGGTTGATCCAGACAGCCCACTTCACGATATTGAAAACTGTTTGCCAGAAATGGATCAGATTCATTTAAATTATTTAAATATTAAGTGGAATGATTCGGTTATAAACAAATGGAAAAATTCAACTTACACTCAAAGTTGTGGGAAGGATGAGAATTATTATGGGCAGTCTGCCTTCACATATATTGAAAATCATATGGGTTATAGATTTGTTTTGACTAAATCTGTGTTTGAGTTTTCAGATCGCTTTGACAAACTCAATATTAAATTATCTTTGGATAATGTTGGATTTGGTAATTTAAATAAATCAAAATTTGCCAAAATTCTATTTGTTGATGAAAATAGAGAAATCAAATATTCAAAGCAAATAAAAAAGTTTGTTGGTGGAGAGAATATCGATTGTTCATTAGATATAAATTTTGATGATGGCAAATATCAAGTTTATTTGGCTTTATATGGAGAAGAAGTTGATGGAACATCATCCTATAATTTACAATTTGCCAACCGTGACATTTGGGATAATGACTTAAAAGCAAATAAGATTGGTGAAATAGATATAAAAAAGATATAAAAGTTTTTTGCTTAAAAAATGTTTATTTTTTAGACTTTTTTTGTAAAATTAGAAATAATATAAACGATTTACGGAGGAATCTATGTATTATCATGGAACGCATGTAGGCGGGCTTAAAGAGCTTGTGCCGCATGGGAGCAATGAAGGAAAATATGTTTACCTTACTACTAATAAGCTAAGAGTTTTGCCGTATTGTGTGAATCCCATTCAAGTTTATTGTGATAAAAAATATGGTAAAGGCAAGGTTAATCCAAACTATAGAATCGCTATGTTTGGGGTTATGAATGGAAGGCTTTGTTTAAAGGAAATTTACCCGGGGTATATTAAAGATTCTTTTAAAGGGCAAACAGCCTACATTTATAGTTTTGATAATGCTAATGACGTAGTCAGTTTGGGCAAACCAGAAGTTTATGGTTGTCCGCATTCGTTAGAGGTGGAAAGCGTTGAAGTTATAGATGACTTGTATGATAGAATAGAAGAGTTAGAAAAAGAAGGCAAAATTATTATTGACAAATTCGATAGTTTCAGTGAAGAAGAAAAGAGAAAGTTAACTAAAGACCTTTTTGATGATTATTTAAAGACTAAAAATAGATACTATAAAGAATTTTTGTTCGATATGTTTCCTTATATAAGAGAAGAGGCTCAAAAGAGAGAACCTGGCATAAAGCGAGAGCAATAAAGTAAATATAATACTTAGGAGTGACTGCAATGACTAAAAGCGAAGAGTATGTAAACAGCAAGGCCGAGAGAATGTATCAACTTTATATACAAGGGAAGCCTTGCAGGAAGGCGTATGCTGCTGTTAAAAAGGGCGATAAGTATATTGTGTTGTTTGTACCTGGCAAAAAGTATAAGTATCAGCTTTCTGGCGGTGGTGTTGACGGAGATGAAAGTTCTATCGATGCAATAAAGAGAGAACTCGTTGAAGAACTTAATGTAAACGTTAAGAATATAAAAAGTTTGGGCAAATATAATGCTGTTAGAACTTGGCATTATAAAGACATACCTTTTGACGTGGATTATGAAGTTGAAGTTTTTCATGCGGAGTTTGCGTCGTATGCAAACAACACAATGTTTGGGCTAGAGGGCGAGTTTAATACTTCGGTAAAAATAGAAGAGATTACTAAAGAAGAAATGCTAAAGACCGTTTATGAATTTGTGCGGGAGGGGATAAAGCTGGATTAAAAAAGTATGGTTTGATAAAGAACAATAGTTTTCATTTTAAAAAACACTTAAACATTAGGAGGAAGCGTATGAAAATTTACAACAAACTAGTCAGGGATAGAATACCTCAAATTTGCGAGGGAAATAATCAAGTATGCAAAACCAGAGTACTTAATGATGAAGAGTATTTGATTGAACTTAACAAAAAGTTGCAAGAAGAAATGAAGGAATATTTAGAAGAGTGCGACCTTGAGGAATTGGCAGACTTGCAAGAAGTGGTTTATGCCATTTTAGATGCGAAAAAGTGTTCTTATGCTGAGTTTGAAAAGATAAGAAAAGCTAAAGCAACTAAACGTGGTGCATTTAAGAAAAGAATATTCTTGGAAACTGTTGAGGACAAGTAAACATAAGGAGTTTGGATATGAAAATAACAATTAACAAACATAGCTCAATTTGTATAAATGGGAATATTTACATTGACCCGCTTCAGCTTGAAAGCGAGGGGCATGCTAAATATATTTTTATAACTCATTCGCACTGGGACCATTTTTCAGTTGAAGATATAAATAAACTAACAACTGTGCAAACTATAATAATTTGCCCAAAGTCTATGAAGGATGAGATGAAGGCTTTTTCAAATACTGTAGTTTTTGTTGAGCCGAAAAAAGCTTATGAAGTTGAAGGGTTAAAGTTTGAAACATTTTTGTCTTACAATATAAACAAAGATTTTCATAAAAAAGAAAACAACTGGGTTGGCTATAACATTTATGTGGAGGATAAAAGAGTTGCCGTCGTTGGAGATAGCGATAGTACTGATGAACTAAAGGCAATAAAAACAGATGTTTTGTTGGTCCCTATTGGTGGCACCTATACAATGAATGTAAAAGAGGCTGCGGGGCTAACCAATTTAATAGCACCAAAAAAAGTAATTCCAACGCACTATGGGGAAATTGTTGGAGATAAGAAAATGGGAAAAGAGTTTCAAAAGTTGATTAATAAAAACATCGTTTGTGAACTTTTGATATAAGAGTACAAAAGGAGGCTTGCATGGAAATAATTGAACAAGTAAAATCTGCTGATGATATGGCTGTTAAGTACTTGCAAAAGTCAAAAGACGGATACTTGTGCGAAACTGTACTTGTGGATTATTACAATAAAAATATCATTTGCTATTCGTGTTCGCTTGGTTGCCCTATTGGTTGCAAGATGTGCTATAATGGTGTCTATAAAAATTTTATAAGAAATTTAACTTCAGCGGAGATTGTTAGCCAGATTAAAAATTGCGTGAAATATATCAACCCAAGCAAACAAATCCTCTTCTCTGGAATGGGGGTTGGAGAGCCTCTTTTAAATGTTGAGAATGTGACTGAAGCAATATTAAAGTTAAATAATGAAAACCCAAATTCAAAGTTTGCTATTGCAACAACAGTTCCGAATATTAATAATCTAGAAATGTTTTTAGAAAAACTTAAGAGTGTCGAAAAATTAAAAATTATGATCAGCCTACATGCATCAAATAGTGTAGTTCGAAACAAAATTATACCTCTTAATGCGGAAGTAGAGGAGTTGGTCAAAAATTGTATTGACCTATCAAAAAAGTATAAGAGGGAGTTTGAGTTTAACTATCTTTTATTTGAAGGTATTAATGACGATATTCAAAATGCTAAAGAACTTGCGAAACTAATACCTAATGATTACGTTATAAAAATCAATCGCTTTAATCATGTTGAAGGGGTTGCTTATAAACCAAGTCAAAACTCAAAACAATTTGTTGATACGCTTAAAAGTTTAGGAAAACAAGTTGAAGAGTACTCAACCAATGGGGAGGATATCAATGCTGCATGCGGGCAGTTGAGTTCAAATAAAAAACTTTAATGTGATTAAAAACAAGGCGGAAGCCTTGTTTTTTGATGTTTGAATTATGGAATATAAATGTAAAGGAAACCTTGTTAAGTCATACTTTGGGCTTTTGTGGATAAAAAGTTTAGTTAAGCATTGTTTTTGAAAAAAAACGCAGATAAATTTGGTTTCGGCCATATTATAATGCCGTATTCGCAAGTTTAGAACTGTGTTTTGCGTTTTTGGGTGCAAGATGTGTGTTTGAATAGGTGTGGATTTTTTAGGGTATTGCAATTTTTTGCTACTTGTGATATTATATTGATATAGGATTTAAAGGGGGAACGCTTTATGTCTGAAAAATTACAATTTGAATTATCTGAACTCAATTTACAAGATGTTTTGGTTGAGGCGGGGTTTAACACCTCTAAAGGTGGTAAATGTTTCGTTCGTGCTCTGCAAATTTGCTACGCTAAAATTGATAGTCTTAATGCTGTCCGTTTGGAGCTGGATAAGATTTTTGAAAGTTACAATAATGATTTAAATTATACTTATAATGGATTAAGTTTTGACGATTTTCAGCCATTAGCATATGCTGTTATTGATAGGCTTACGCTTGTTCAAAACAATACGCAGATGCTTGCGGCGAATATTAAAAATTATTATCAAGAGTATTTATTGAAGTATTTAGATTTGCATTCTAGCCTTGATGGGCTATCGACTGACGATTTGAAGAAAGAAAGTGCTATAGCTGATGAGATGTTGAAGATTGTGAATATCTATTTAAATAAAACCAAAGATTTTTTGGCAAAGAGTGAGAGATTGCTCAATGCTTCGAAGGGGGCTTCCCTTGATGAGCTTGCTGATGTTGAAAGAGATTTGGCTGTGTTGCCATATAACAATGCGGAAGAAGCTATTAATAGTTTGAAGCTATTGCAACAATACAAGTTCAATGTGGATTGTCGTATAAATAATATTCAATTTGGTCGTGGGTAACGATAAGGAGAAATGTTATGAAATTAGATTTTGAAAGAATTAAAAATATTGAGCTTTTAGATGATATTTCATTTGAAGTTAGTGGGGTGAGTTTTGGGGAATATCTTCAAGACTTGGTTGATGCACAGCTAAATATGGGAAAAACACCTGAAGTCACTTTAGCGATAGTAACTTGTAAAATTAAAGATAAGTTAGCTGGGGCCAAAGAAAAAGCATCAGAACTACATAACGATGCCAATGGTTTTTCTACAGCTTATAATATTGTGAGTGCTGCAGGCGTTGGCGATTTTCCTAAGGGGATTTCATTTGAAAAGTTTGTTGAGCTTTATGGCAGGCAAAACTCTAGCGGCAGCTCCATAAATAGTGGTGACATGAGGGCAATGAAAACCATATACAACGCTTTTAATGATTTCACTGGCTATAGCGAAAAATATAAAATGTCTTATGAAAAATTTTCTGAAGAATATAACCAAGATTTAGACGAAGCAATAGTATTCGAAATGATAAGCGATGTTTGTGCACTCTTAGCAGAAAAATATTTAGACGCTGTTGATGAACTAGCGAATGTTGAGGACAAATCAACTGCGGCGTTTAGAAAGCGATTAACTGATGTTTACAAGCTTGCCAAAAAGTATCTTGTTAATCATGAGAGAAAAGAGGAAGCTATTAGCAGATTAAACGCGGAAACTGAATTTGCTAATTTGTCAAGATATATTGAAAATATCGCTAGGGCAGAAACAGCCATGCAGGAATGTCCATTTGTAAGTTTGGATGGGGCAAAGAAAGCGATAGCAATAGTGCGTGAAATTGATTGTTGTTTTAATCCTAAGCAAGACTAAGTTTAAAGAGGGGCAACCCCTCTTTTTTTATTTCAAAACACATACTGCATTTTTAAAAAACGCATACAATTTGTAATATTTAAACAAAACGGAGGGTAATTATAGGTTTATTTTGGGTGCTTTTGCGTTTTTGTAAAAAAGTTTTTTTAAAAAGTATAATTGATATTGAAAGTGTTTTTTGTTTATGATATAATAATTTTATCAAACAATCAAATGCTTAGGAGGAGTTTATGGCTGAAATGTATAAGGCTAAATTTTATGAAGAAGATTTGGGAATTTTAATTAGTGAAGGGCTTGATGTTGGTTGTTCAAATGCAGAGGCAATCACTAAAGCTATTGTAAAAGTTCGCAAGGAAATCGAAGAACTTGAGAATATTCAACACACATTGGTTGCAGAAAAAATTGTTTTATCAACTGCATCATATCAAGACCCCGCATTAGATAATAGTGAAATACTTGCTCGTGCTCAAGAAATCGTTAATAAATATAACATGAGCAATGTTGAATTTTTGGAAGAGTTTGATGCCACTATGGATGCCATTGACTATGACATTAGACAAAGGGAAGGCGTGCTAAATAATTTATATAGGATATACCAAGATCAAGTACTTAATAAATTTAATAAGCTTGATTATGCTAAATTGTCTAACATGTCAACAGAAGAATTAATTGAACTTAATCAAGAGGCTGCAACACTCGCAAAAGAAGCTCAACTATTTTGTGATGCTTGGCTTAGGCAGGTAAAAAATCCTGACCATGTAATTAATGCTTTACCATATGACAACATGTCAACTGCTGCTAAGGCTTGGGGCGTTGCTGAAATCATTGTTCAGTGTAGTGATGAATTATTATCAAAAAGAGAGCCTCAGCCAAATAGCGGAGAATAATTATAAAAGCGTTTTTAATAAATAGTTATTGTAATTACAAAAAAACCACCAAAATATTGGTGGCTTTTTTAATGTCTATTTTATTGATTGTTGAACTTTGTTCATTGCGTAATCATCTTTGTTGTAATTATAGAAATTAATAATTGTATTGTCGTATGTTTCTTGTGCCTTTTTGTTCATAATCTCGCAGTTGTCTTGAGCAGATAAGCTAGGGTCAGGGAATATTGGTTTGCAGATTTTAACAGTGACGCATTTTTTCTTTCTAAAGAACCTCTTTCTAAAGCATATAACAATAGGAATAACTGGCACGTTGTTCTTGCTTGCGTAGTAGAACGCTCCCTTTTTCAGTGGTCTTGACTGCTCGTATCTGAGCCATAATGCTTGTTCGGGATAAAAGTGGACAAATCCGCCTGTAGTCAGTATGCCTTTTATATACTCGTCAAATTGTTTGCTTTGGCTAAAGCTTGTGGCTAGTGGAATGAAACCACCTGCTTTAAGTGTTGCACCAAAGAAGCCCTTTTTGAAGTTGTGTGGAGCTCCAGTAATATAAACATTTTTCTTGAATGCCAATGCTTGGAAGTTCCATAAACAATCTAGCGAGTGAACGTGGTTACTAATTGTAATGCCGCTCTTAATGCCTCGAAGGTTTTTTCTGCCCTCTATCTTTATTCTGAAACCAAGAAAGTCTACAACTGGACCAAATAGTTTTACTATTCCTTTTACAATGTGTTTGTATGTTCTTGAGAAGAAGTTGGATTTTTTGATATCGTCATAGTCGTAAACTTTTTGGCTTGAATTGTAATTAATTGGAGTAGTATAGGTGTCGTACTTTTCATTTGCTGCAAGTTCATAAAGGTAGTTTGTGTATTCGTCTTTATTGACAAAAATTTCTTGCCTTTTTGACTCTGCGAATATAAGTTTAGCAGCCTCTTCGCCGCCGTTGCAATTTTTGTCTATCTTTTTGGTGTTCTCAGCATATACAGCTAAATCACCCGGGTTATCAATCCAGTATTCTACTTGCTTGACTATTGGTTTGACTTTAAATATAGCTTTGCCGACACCAATGTCATTGATAAAAAGTTTGGTTGTGGCTTTTTCGATTGGGTGGGCATAGTAGTTAATGATAACTGGAGTGCCCATGAATACACTGTCTAGCACCGCGTTTGGACCAGCTTTAGTTATGAATAAGTCTGAGGCTTTATAGTACTTGTAAATTTCCATTGTAAAGCCTAGTGGCAAAAGTGTTATATTAGGCTTTATTTTGCCACTAGCTTTTAAGTCACTAAAGTGCCTTAAAAGCTTTTGATTCTTGCCTGCAAGCATAATAATAGTTAATTCTTTATCAGTTTTAAGTAATGCTTCTGTTATTTTCTTGCTCTTGCCTAAGGCGTAGACGCCGTCTGCAATAATAACACAGAACTTGTCTTTTGGAATACCTAACTCTTCACGATACTCTTCTTTGCTTTTATTAGCGTTTATAATCTCATCGCGGGCAGTATAGAAAACTTGCTTTACAAGTGACGGGTTGAATTTGCGTTTTCCGATTGCTTCAAAGAAAGCGTTTTCATTGTTTACTATAAATAGATGATTTCTGTTGTCCCACCAAGGGTGGACGTTGTTGTCGGGGTTGTAAGTTACAACTTTGACATTTTTATTTATTTTCTTTTTATACTCTAGGGCACAAAATGTCATGAAGTAGTGAGTGCTAACAATTATATCTGGCTGGTGTTTGGCAAAAGCTTTTAAAGTGTGGTTAACGTACTTGGCAAAAAGTGATCTATGCAAAGCTCGCATAAACTTTGCCTTGCCTAAAACATTTATAATTGCAAAAACGAAATTGCCGTAGCCTTTGATTTTGTTTGTATTTTTCGTTTGGTTTATTATAAAGTTTTCAAAATGTTTTAAAGTTTTGTCGCCGTCTTCTTGCATAATATAACAATCTACAACATCAAATTCGTTAGGGTATAGCCTTTTTAAATTATCTGATATAGATTTAATCGAAGTAATGTGTCCTAGTCCTGATTCCATATAGGTCATCAATACTTTTTGTTTTGTCATATTGTATGCTCCAAATTTTACTATAACATATTGTAAATTTTATTTATTATAATGTAAACCAAAATCGCCATTATTATAACCTTATTTTAAAAAGCTTAGATTGCAGAATGCAGTCTAAGCTTTTTAAGTTCTTTTTCCCACTTCATATAATCAAAACTAACATTTGCTGGGCTTGTTGAGGGGAGGTAGATTATTTCTATATCAGTTTTAAAATTTCTCGTGAGTAAGTTGTATGCAGCTTTGCCATTGCAAATGATTTTGCTTACATTAGTATGCGGCTTTAGTAAAAAGCTTATGTCTGCAATTTTGTTGCTTGACTTAATTAGCTTGTCGTCGGCTGAGCCCTCGAGATTGCTTTCTTCAACAACGTCATATAGGGCTATTTTGTGTTTGTGCAAAAACGTGATTTTGTCATTTTTATTGTCATTAATTTTAATATCAAATACTTGCTCTAGCATGCTCCAAAATCTATTGCGTTTATTGCCGTAATAAAAGCCAACTTCTCTTGACTTAACGCTTGGAAAACTCCCGAGTATTAGCACCTCGGAGTATTTGTTATATACCGCTTCAAATCCTTTATTCATAAATATAGTATACCATAACTTATATGAAAACGGCAAAGGTTTTTAGGAGTTGTAAAGGGCGGACGTTTGAATGTGTAGAGTGGGGGTGTAAGCCTGAATAAATATTGAAATAAAAAACGCATACATTTTGTATTTTTAATTAAAAAAGTTCGATTTTTAAATCGAACTTTTAGGTTTTTGCGTTTTTTGATATTAATAGTTTTCTTTTCTAATTTCAAAATAGCTTTGTGGGTGAGCACATACTGGGCAAATTACTGGAGCTTTTTTGCCAACAACGATGTGACCGCAGTTACGACATTCCCATACAGTGATTGTTGATTTTTCGAAAGCCTTTTTAGCTTCAACATTTTTAAGTAGTGCACGATATCTTTCTTCGTGAGCCTTTTCAATAGCACCTACGCCTCTGAACTTTATTGCTAGCTCTTTAAAGCCTTCCTTCTCTGCAGTTTTAGCGAAGTCTTCGTACATATCTGTCCACTCAAAGTTTTCGCCGTTTGCTGCTGCTTTTAAGTTTTCAGCAGTATTGCCAATGCCGCCTAATTCTTTAAGCCACATTTTAGCGTGTTCTTTTTCATTGTCTGCAGTTTTTGTGAATATTTCACTAATTTGTTCATAACCTTCTTTTTTAGCAACTGAAGCAAAGTATGTGTATTTATTTCTTGCTTGAGATTCTCCAGCGAAAGCTGCTTGAAGATTTTTTTCTGTTTGTGTACCTTGATATTTATTCATAAAATAATACTCCTTTTGTGAATTAACAATAGTTTAACACTTGCTTTAAAAATTGAAAAGCGATTTTTGTAACTTTCTACATTTGGATAATGATTTTATAATATTTTGAGTTTTGCTTTCGCTTATGGTATAATAACATCGAGGTTAAAATATAAGTGAAAAAGCCGATAATTGGAATTGTTGCCAAGTATAAAAAGAATGACACTATAAGATATAATGCTCTTATTAGAGATGAGATTATTGATGCTGTGCTTAGCAATGGTGGTGTTGCTATTGGTATTTTGACGGCTGAAATAGATGAGCATTTTATTTTAGATGATGAAAAAGAGAATGCTTATGTTGTGCATAAGCGAGTTTTGGAAGACCTTAAAAGTCAGGTAGACCTTTGTGACGGAATAATCTTTCAGGGTGGTGGAGGTTCTCTTGTTTATGAGCCATGCATTGCAAAATATACCTTTGATAAAGATATACCAACGCTTGGGATTTGTGCTGGACAAAATAACATGGTTAGGGCTTTAAGCGGAACTATCAAAAAAGTAAGTAATCCCGAAAAACATAATAGCCCTGATGCTGGCTATGTGCACGACATAAAGATAGATAAAAAATCTGAGTTTTATAAAATTGTTAAATGCGAAAAGATGAACGTTAACTCTAGGCACAAAAACACAATAGACAATCCGAGCGATGCTTACATTATTTCTGCCTATGATGACGACGGGAACATTGAGGTTTTGGAGGCTCCAAATAAAAGATTTAACATGGCTGTTAGGTTTCACCCTGAAAGCTTATATAAAACAAATAAACAACACAATGCTATCTTTAAAGCCTTTATAGATTCTTGTAGAAAGTTTAAATAATTAATAAACTAGAACTATTAGTATACTAAAAAGTACCAAATCCTACGGAGAGTGGGGGTTAAATGTGGGCTTTAGCGTGATATAATAATGGGTAAGGAGGGGCAAGACTATGGATTTAAGAATTACTGGCAAGTTTATTGCAGAGCGAAGAAAGGCTAAAGGATTGACGCAAGTTAAGCTTGCAGAAAAGTTAAGCGTCAGCGAAAAAACTATTTCTAAGTGGGAATGCGGAAACGGGTTTCCAGATACCACACTTATACTTCCACTTTGCGAGGCGCTTGACATTACTGCCAACGAACTGCTTTCAGGGAAACTGCTTTCAAATGAAGAGTACAAAGATAGGGCGGAACGCAACCTACTTGAGCTAAAAGATAAACAAGTTAAAACTACAAAGCAGTTGCTAACGCTCGAGTGGGTGGTTGGATACCTTGCAACAATTACT
>CATKXA010000020.1 GCA_949840475.1 uncultured Thermoanaerobacterales bacterium
TGTCTGCTAGGCAAGGCTCATAAAAAAATCCACGCAGGAGTTTACTTGGCGTAAATGACTGTGTGGGATTTTTTATAGAAACGAAGCATAGCGGGCAAAGCTCGCCGTGTTATTCGGTACGAAGAGCCACCACAGGATCCTTCTTCGCCGCCGATAATGACGGAAAGAGCCCTGAAATAAGTGTTAAAATTATGCTGATAAATAACATTATTAGAGCATAGTGCCATGGGAATATTGCTATTGCACTTATTGTTGATACTGCTTTTACTATTAGATTTGCAATAAGGCAAATAATGTAAGTTATTGCTACACCTATTAACCCAGAAGTAAAGCCAATAATAAATGTTTCCGCATTGAATAAATGCACAACATCTCGTTTTCTGCCACCAAGCGAGCGAATAACACCTATCTCTTTTGTACGCTCTACAACTGAAACATGCGTGATTATACCTATCATTACGCAAGACACCAATAATGAAATGCATGCAAATGCTATCAAAGCGTATGAAACTATATTAATCATTTTGCCGAGCGTTAAAGTTAGAAACTGCGTTGTATCCGCATAAACTATTTGCATGCTTTGCTCCGCGTTGGCATTATACGATTTTATCATATTAAGCACGGCGTCTTTTGCATCAAATGTTTTGGGGTAGAACGAGATACTAACAGGAAGCTCACTTGCCCCAATTTGCTGCAATCCTAGCTGATAAGCATCGTCTTCGGCTAAAGTATAATGGAAAATTGGTAGCAAGTACTGATTCATCTCAGTGACGCTCGAAAAACCCTCTTCAAACTTGCCAGTCAAACTAGAAGGCAAGCTTTCAAGCGACAATGTGAATGGGTCATAAAAATTCAAGTTTCCGCTATCCTTACGCTCTTGTTGTTTTTGTGCGATTTCAGATGCTTTACAATTATTTAAGTAATGCTCCCCAAGTGAAGGCATATAGGCAAGTCCTGTACTCAAAATACTTGAAGATGCGTCATCTTTTAACCTAATAACACCGCTTATTTTCAAAGTTGTGCTAGCATTTTCAAAAACCGTTTGTAAAGTTATCGAATCCTCTTTAAGCGTATCAAAAGTGTCCGCAACTGAATCATAACTATAATAGTCATCATTGTATAAAAGTTTAAACTCTTTGTTGCAAAGCTCTTCAAAATCTAAAGTAGCGTACTTTTGAGTTGCATTATCGTACTTAAAAGAAATACCCAATTTTTCTAGTGTTGAAACTGGAACTTGGTTTCCCTTTCCAACAACTAGCACCATTTGAGTGCTATAGCCCTCTGCATTGTTAGTTGGAAGCGTACCATAAATCAAATCATAAGACTGCATCACATAATCCATGTTGTTTATGAGCTGATAAACCTCGCCCGAAACTTGACCAGTCATGATATTAGTTTGGTTCTTGCTCTTATAAAGCTTATAGCTTCCCTCATCAACTTTAGACACAAGTTTAATAGGTGCATGATACTTATACTCAACAGAGTTTAATTGGCTCTTATCGCCCTTTAGGCTATCTGCTTGTTCAAATGCTTTAACATGGTCTAAAAAAGCTTTATTTAGGTTGTTATAGTGCCCAAACTGCGTAAACTGTGCCATTGGGTCATAAGGGTAAAGAGAGTCATCCGTTGGGTTCTTTATGTCCTCCCCGCCCATACTCATGTTAGAAAGTTTGCCGGTATCAAGCGAGATAGCCGTAACCGTGATAGGGGCACTGCCCAGTGCGTCCGCCTGCAAATTATTGATATAATTTGTTAGTCCCACAGACACTGCAAGCACCAGCGATACACCTATAATACCAATCGCACCAGCTATGCTTGTGAGTATTGTTCTGCCTTTCTTGCTAAACAAGTTTTGAAAAGACAATCTAAATGCCGTGAAAAAGCTCATTTTTGCTTTTTCTTTTTTTACCTGTAGTGGTTTATCTTTGTTTTCATTTATGCTTTTGCTTTGTTTACTTTCTTTATTTAGTTTTTTAACTTCTTGCTTTTCTTCTTCTGCTGAGTACTCATTACTATCGCCCTCAACTTGTCCGTCAAGAAGTTTTATAATCCTAGTAGAATACTTTTCAGCAAGCTCGGGGTTATGAGTTACCATTATTACCAATCTATCGTTGGCAATTTCTTTGATAAGTTCCATAATTTGAACAGAAGTGGTTGTGTCGAGAGCCCCCGTTGGCTCATCTGCAAGCAAGATTTCCGGGTCATTAACAAGTGCTCTTGCAATAGCAACACGCTGGCACTGACCGCCAGAGAGCTGATTAGGTCTTTTATTATATTGACCAGCAAGCCCTACTTTGTCTAACGCTTTTTTGGCTTTTTCTATTCTTTCAGATTTTTTCATGCCCGCAATTGTTAGTGCAAGCTCAACGTTCCCAAGTATTGTTTGATGTGGGATTAAATTATAGCTTTGAAAAATAAAGCCAACTCTATGGTTTCTATAAATATCCCAATCCCCATCTTTAAACTCTTTAGTACTACGACCAGCGATAAAAAGGTCGCCAGAGGTGTATTTATCAAGTCCGCCTATAATGTTCAAAAGCGTTGTCTTTCCACAGCCTGAAGGTCCCAATATGGACACAAATTCATTCTTTCTAAAGGATAGATTAATGCCTTTTAGTGCCTCAACAGTTGTATCTGCCACTTTATAGTGCTTTGTTATATTTACAAGTCTTAACATAAACACCTCCAACATATTTATACTAACATTATACAACTAGGGCAAAGATTTAGCAACCACAAAGTTAAGCAATATTTTAAAAAAAATAAAAGCCCACAAAACATTGTGGGCTTAAAGGTCATCAGCGTCTTGAACAGGTCTTTCGCCGTCCTCCGGGTTTCCCGTATAGGAACCAAGCGGATCTGCCTTTCTATTAAAACTTGATTTCTTTTTGTTTTTTACTTTTTTCATATACATAGTATTTGAATAAAAACTTATAAATATTCATTAAATTCAATTATTTAAAAGCAAACATTTATATTAAGCTTGCCTTATCCCAAAATTTTCAGGACAAATTTTCAATCCTGCAAGTTTATACAATTTTACAAACTCTGAATCCTCATCTTTTATATCAGCTTTTAATCTCAAATCCTCTCTTGCTGTCGCTTCTAAGTATTGAAGGAAATTTTGAGGTACATACTTATACTCTTTTGTTTGGGCTTTATTTAAACTAAACAACATCATATCTATAGGATACTTTTTAAAAGCTACTTGAATATTGCTTTCATCAGCAGTAAAGTAATAATTGTTATTGTACTCTAGATAACCTAAGGTTAGTTCTTTAATATATAGTGCTATTTTCATACAGACCTCTGCTCTTCATCTTCTATTTCTTTTTGTTGAACTATTTTTGCCCTTTTAACTTTTATTAGTTCATCAATCGTATTTACCTGATAATTCATTATTTGATTGACTAAATATTCCACACCCTCTGGGATTATATCTTGAGGTGTTTGCAAACTTTGAAAAATATCAGACAAGTCTAAAGTTTTAGTTTCTTTTGAATAATTTAGTTTTTGCTTTAAACCCAAATAAAAGTGTGCAATTTCAGGGTTATTCAATATCTCATGAGTTAATTCTTCCAAAAACATTTCCTTTGCCTCTGGGTCACCACATGATACAATTCTTGGAATCATTGAATTGTGACTATATGTTTTTGAATCGAACTTGACAAGAGTAGTCTTAATACCAAAGAAAGGAATGTATTTCTCTAACTGATATTTTAGTGAATCTGACTGCTTTCTCTTCCTAATTTCAGCCTTGATTTGTGTTGATATTCCTTGCACGCCTTCAAGCTTTCTTTTCAAGAAACAAATACAACCATTATCATAACACTTAGATTTGGTAATAGATATTTTACTATCACTTTTTGCAAGTAAAAAAGTAGTATTGAGCCAATGCCTGTCTGCTTGCAATAAAATGAAATCAAATAAAGCTTGTTTGATTAAATCATTTCTGCATTGCTCAATTTCGTTAGCATCAATTTCACATTCCATAAATTTTGCATATTGATTAATACAGTTTATAAATCCATCAACAGTGTTTAATTCGCCTGTGTAAAACATATCTATAGAGTTATCATAGATATGGTTAGCAACAGCAGAAACTAAAGAATAACCCGACAATTCCGATATCTCAGAATTGTTTTTATACGATTCGCATATTACCCCAGTTTTTACTTCGCCATTTTCAAGTACTGAAGCACCCACATAAGTAACACAAGGCACATTTACTCTAGATGCTATCGCTGAAGCAATGATTTCTCCCCAATTTTCACATGTTTTTTCACTTCTGTTACATTTGAAAAGCATCCTAGGATAACTGCTCTCTTGACCAGGTACAAGCCAAAACTTATCTCTTGTACCACGAGTATTTTCCTCTGCTGAAAAAAACTCATTGCCAATTACATATAATCCTGCATCATTTTTTTCAATATTTATCATAATCTTCTACCTTATTTATATAATACAATAAATTTTTCAATTTGGCAATACCTTTCTGTTTTTCTTTTTTTAGCACTGATTTTCAAACAAACTTCCCTTCTCAAATTCTACTACAGTTTTATATCTAACAAAGTATAAAATTAACAAGCGTTTTTAAAGTAAGGTTTTCATATAAACAAGGCAACAAAAACTCCGAAGCAAGCGTTTTCGTCTAAGCTCATAATTTATTTTTATAGTTTTTTTAAATAACCCGAGATATGCTGTTTTATTAATTCAAGGTGTTTTTAGAGCAAATTTTGCGTATATAACAAGGCAACAAAAAAATCCGAAGCACGAGTTTACTTGGCGTAAATGAGTGTTTCGGATTTTTGAATAAGGCAAGATTTATATTTAGAACGCAGCACAAAGAATATAAAACTTTCAAATAGTTTGATTTAAATGTTTTAGGGCGAAGATTAGTTCTAGAACAAATAAAAAAGAAAAATCCAGGCAGGAGTTTACTTTCGTAAATGACTGTCTGGATTTTTTGAATTTTATGCAGTTATAGTGCTGATATTTGCCCTAAAAACTATTTAATAATTTTAGAAACAACACCAGAACCAACAGTTCTTCCGCCTTCACGGATAGCGAAACGAAGTCCTTCTTCGATAGCGATAGGTTGAATTAGTTTAACTGTGATACGAGTATTATCACCAGGCATAACCATTTCAACGCCAGCTGGAAGTTCAATAGAACCAGTAACGTCTGTAGTACGGATATAGAATTGTGGACGATAGTTGTTGAAGAATGGTGTATGACGACCACCCTCGTCTTTAGTTAGAACGTAAACTTCAGCTTCGAATTCAGTGTGTGGATGAATTGTGCCTGGTTTGCATAGAATTTGACCACGCTCAACATCAGTTCTTTGAATACCACGAAGAAGAACACCAACGTTGTAACCAGCGATAGCTTCGTCAACAGTTTTCTTGAACATTTCGATACCAGTAACAACTGTTGAAGTTGATTTTTCTTTAAGACCACAGATTTCAACTGTATCGTTAAGTTTTAAAGTACCTCTTTCAACTCTACCAGTAACAACTGTACCACGACCAGTGATTGTGAATACGTCCTCGATTGGCATCAAGAATGGTTTATCAGTCTCACGTGGAGGAAGTGGAATAAATGCGTCAACAGCAGCCATAAGCTCGTCGATAGCTTTAAGATCTTCAGAATCCCAAGCACCTTTTTGAGCAGCTTCGATAGCTTTAAGAGCAGAACCCTTAACGATTGGAGTGTTATCTCCATCGAAACCATATTGGCTAAGAAGTTCACGAATTTCCATTTCAACTAGTTCAGCAAGCTCCATGTCGCCACCTAATTGGTCAATTTTGTTCATGAATACAACGATTTTTGGAACGCCTACTTGACGAGCAAGAAGGATATGCTCACGAGTTTGAGGCATAGGACCGTCAGTTGCAGCAACAACAAGGATAGCACCATCCATTTGTGCAGCACCAGTGATCATGTTTTTAACATAGTCTGCGTGTCCTGGGCAGTCTACGTGTGCGTAGTGACGATTTTCAGTTTCGTACTCTACGTGTGCGGTATTGATTGTAATACCTCTTTGTCTCTCTTCTGGTGCAGAGTCAATTTGGTCATAGTTCTTAACTTCTGTTCCGAACTTATGAGCTTGATTCATAGTGATTGCAGCAGTAAGAGTTGTTTTGCCGTGGTCAACGTGGCCGATTGTACCAATGTTAACGTGAGGCTTTTTTGCATCATATTTAGCTTTTGCCATTTTTTATCTCCTTTTTATTTATTTATTTTTTATTTGGCATTTTAGTTTTTACGTTCGCCGATAATTTTCTCGGTAACGTTTCTAGGTACTTCAGCATAGTGTGAAGGTTCCATGTTATAATCTCCAAGTCCTTGAGTCTTACTACGAAGGTCAGATACATAACCGAACATTTCAGACATAGGGATTTGTGCGTTTATAACTTGACTTCCCGCACTAGAAGTTGTACCTAACAAATTACCACGACGTTTTGAAACATCACCCATTACATCACCAAGATATTGGTCTGGAACAGTGATTTCAACGCTCATGATAGGTTCAAGAAGGACTGAGTCGCCTTTCTTGAATGCGTCTTTGAATGCCATAGAACCAGCAATCTTGAACGCCATTTCTGATGAGTCGACTTCATGGTATGAACCATCAAGCAAAGTTGCTCTAAAGTCTACAGTTTCATATCCAGCAATTACACCGCTTTTTGCAGCTTCTTGAATTCCTTTATCAACAGCAGGGACATATTCTCTTGGAACTGATCCACCAACTGTTTTATCAATGAATTCATAACCTGCACCTGGCTCGCGTGGCTCGAACTCTACGATACAGTGACCGTATTGACCTTTACCACCTGATTGCTTGATATATTTCCCTTCAGATGTAACTTTCTTTTTCAAAGTTTCGCGGTAAGCAACTTGAGGTGCACCAACATTACATTCAACTTTGTATTCACGTTTCATACGGTCTACAATGATGTCTAGGTGCAACTCGCCCATACCAGAAATGATAGTTTGACCAGTTTCAGTGTTTGTTTCACGTCTGAAGCTTGGGTCTTCCTCTGCAAGTTTTGCAAGAGCGTTTGCCATCTTTTCTTGGTCAGCCTTTGTTTTAGGTTCAACCGCAACAGATATAACTGGTTCTGGGAAATCCATAGCTTCCAAGATGATTGGATGTTTCTCATCACAAAGTGTGTCGCCAGTGACAGTGTCTTTAAGACCAACAATCGCAACAATATCGCCAGCGTATGCTTCTTGTTCCTCAGTTCTTGAGTTAGCGTGCATTCTAACAAGTCTACCAACTCTTTCTCTTGATTGTTTATTTGAGTTATAAACATAAGAACCTGAAGTAAGTTTACCGCTATAAATTCTAAAGAATGTTAAAGTACCAAATGGGTCTTTTGCAATTTTGAATGCTAAGCCTGCAAGTGGTTCGCTATCAGCTGTTTTACGATGAGCTTCGTTACCACTCATATCAACACCTTTAACGTCTTCAATATCGATAGGGCTTGGCAAATAGTCAATAACTGCATCTAGAAGTTTTTGAACACCCTTATTTCTAAGTGATGAACCACAAAGAATTGGAGTGATAACTAGTTCTAGTGTTGCTTTTCTTAATGCACTCTTAATTTCTGCAGTAGTGAACTTTTCTCCACCAAAGAATTTTTCAAGTAATGCATCGTCAGTTTCAGCTATTGCTTCAACCATTTCATTACGATATTTTTCAGCAGTTTCCTTCATGTCTGCAGGGATATCTCTTATTTCCATTTTTTCGCCTTTATCATCAAGATAATAAACAGCGTTCATTTCAACAAGGTCGATAATTCCTTCAAAACTTTCTGCTCTTCCGATTGGAAGTTGAATAGGTACAGCATTTGCTTTTAGTTTTTCTCTAATAGAGGTAACAACGTTATAAAAGTCTGCACCCATGTTGTCCATTTTATTAACGAAAGCAATTCTTGGAACATGATATTTGTTGGCTTGGTTCCACACCTTACGAGATTGTGCTTGAACACCCTCTTTTGCTGTGAAAACTTCAATAGCACCATCAAGAACCTTAAGGCTTCTCTCAACTTCGATAGTAAAGTCTACGTGACCTGGGGTATCAATGATGTTGATCTTATAATCTCTCCATTTAGTGGTGGTTGCAGCAGATGTGATAGTTATACCACGCTCTTGCTCTTGAGCCATCCAGTCCATGGTAGCTTGACCATCATGCACTTCACCAATCTTGTGACTTTTACCAGTATAGTACAAAATACGTTCAGTAGTTGTAGTTTTACCAGCATCGATATGAGCCATGATACCAATGTTTCTCATTTTGCTTAATTCGTAGTCTCTTGGCATAATATTCTCCTAATTTAGTTTAGCTACATTTAATATTTTATTACATTTTGATTTATTTATCAAATGTTTTGCTCTAATTTTTAAAATTTCCGCATTTGAATTAACATATAAAATGCGGAAAATTCTGTTATTTTTATATAAATTATTGACAGCTACAAAAAACTTGAAACCAACAATAATATTATTTTACATTTATAGTAATCGCAAATAGCGAAACTCTTCTCTTTTACTTAGAGTGAGATTTGTATTTTAAACAAGGCTCGACAAGTAGTTGCTCGCAGGAGTTTATATTTAATAAATGACTGTGCGCAACTTGCTTGGCAGTAATGCTGTTTAAAGTGCGAAGCTCGCCCATGTTTTTAGAGTATTTTGTGCTTTAAACACGACCCCGTTTGAGCGTGAAGAGGATGTTTTGCACAAGGCTCGAAAATTTTTTTAAGCAGGAGTTTATATATAATAAATGACTGTTTCAAAAAATTTTCAGAAACGCCGTGCAAAGCATTCTATTTGCGCTAAAATTACCAGCGGTATGAAGCAAACGCCTTGTTCGCCTCCGCCATTCTATGCACTTCTTCTTTCTTCTTGAAAGCACCACCAGCTGAGTTGTAAGCGTCCATAAGTTCGTTTGCAAGCTTACCAGCCATAGTTCTATCAGAACGTTTACGAGCATTGGCAACTAACCAACGAATAGCAAGAGTTTGGCGACGCTCAGCACGGATTTCAATAGGTACTTGATAAGTAGAACCACCAACTCTACGAGCTTTAACTTCCAAAACTGGCTTTAAGTTTTCCATAACTTGTTCAAACATAGCCATTGGCTCAACACCAAGTTTAGAAGATGCAGTAGTAAATGCTTCATAAACAATATTTTGAGCTATTGAACGTTTTCCGTCTTGCATAACTTGGTTAACAAGTTTAGTAACAACCTTAGAACCATAAACTGGATCAGGTAAAACATCACGTGCAACAGCAGCATTTCTTCTTGACATATTAATTTCCTCCTTAATTTATTTTAAAATTACTTAGGCCTTTTAGCGCCATATTTACTTCTTGCTTGCTTACGGTCTTTAACACCAGCAGTATCAAGCGTACCACGAATAATATGATAACGCACACCAGGAAGGTCCTTAACACGGCCTCCACGGATAAGAACAACAGAGTGTTCCTGCAAGTTATGACCAATACCAGGGATATAAACAGTACCTTCCAAGCTATTGCTTAGCTTAACTCTTGCAATTTTACGAAGAGCTGAGTTAGGCTTTTTAGGAGAAGTAGTTGTTACAGATAAACAAACACCACGTTTTTGAGGACATTCTTCCAAAATTGGTGATTTTGCCTTAACGGATTGTTTTTCTCTACCCTTACCATGTCTTAATAACTGGTTAATGGTTGGCATAATTTTACCTCCTACAAAAAATAAAAAATGAACTTTCTCTGCCCCTTGAGGAAATTCTTGGTTATCTTAGCAATTTTTATGGCACACCACTACCACAAAAAAGGCATAAAAATAGCCAAACATGACATACATGCATTGGTTATTTTAAATGATTTTATCAAACAAGTCAATAGTTTTAGTCAACATTTCTCCCTCTTTGGCGATATATTTCACATATTAGAAAAATACAAGACAAAAAGGACAACAAAAAAAGTGACCTCAGCCACTTCTTTATTTTAAATTTGTTTTAACAAAACCTATTTTATACTCTATATTTTTTATTTTACCAAGCACTGGAGCATACTCCATTGGAACAGCTTGCTCTATTTTAGCAAGTATTGCTTTAGCATCTTTCTTGTTTAAGTTGTAGGTAAAACAGTAGCCAATTTTTTCAATGTCAACTCCAAGAAGAAGCCCGTATTCTTTCAATTTATTATACTCGCACTTGGCTTTATATTCTTCAATAGCAAACATTGCAAGCTCAATATTTTTTTCTTCAATCGGGCCTTTATGTTTGATTAGTTTATAGATACGTTTTTTAAGCTTTCTAGGAAGCACATTGATAATAGCTTCAAAAGTAAGTTCAGCTTTTTCATCAGTCGCGTCATCAACAACTTTAATAATATAGCTAACGCTTTCAATGCCGGAAATTTGCTCAGTAAATTCATAGTTAATAAAGCCGTCGTCCACATTAACGACTTCAAAACCAACAGCAGTTGCTAAACTATGCAAGGAACTTTTCATAATATCTCCAAGATTATTTTATTACAAATATTTTATAAATATAATAAAGCCGTTAGAAAGTAGCATTTCGCCATTTCCTAACGGCTATAAATTTAATTTTCAGAACCAGGTTCTGGATTACTAGCATTTAAAGCATTTTTCATTCTTTTTTCGCCTAGTTCTCTTTCGATTTGCCCAGCCATTTCTTCAACAAGCTTAGCAACATTTTCAGCTGTCATACGATAATAAAGCGAGCCACTTCTTTTAAGTTTATCCTCACACAAATGTGAAAATATTTTAACATTTACCCTAGCCATTTGCAACAACTTTTCAATATTTTCGTCAGTTGTCTTAAAATTATCCATTGATTTTGTATTAGAAGCATCTTCAGCAGCTTTATCTTTAAACTTTTTAAAGTCAAAAGGCCCAACAAATCTGCTCGTTTCAACAGAAGTGTATTTTTCCTTCATTGAATGAAAAATACTATCTACCAAAGTTGAAGCAGCTGTGCCCTCTCTACTGCTAAATTCACTCAAGGTTTCGCTTGGGTCTTTATCTATACTATGGCAAAGACTTTTTAGCACATAGAAAACTTCTTCTCTAGACATATTTTTGTCTGGAATAATAACGCTATTAATTAAGTTTGAAAAATAGAAATAATCAGTATCAAGCTCTTCATGAATACCCATTCCACTCAAAAGTGCTAAGGCAATAAATTTCTCTTTATCTGTATAATCTAATGTTGACATATTAGTCCTCCGCTGTAATTAAGTATTTTTGAAGAAAATTCTTATACTCTTTTTCCCCTTCAGTTAGCACAATTTCAGCAGCAATTTCAGCATCAGCTAAAAGCACTTTTCTTTTAGGATTTAGCTTTTCAGTATCATTAAAAGTTGTTGGCGGTGCAATTTGAGAGTCCATTTTTGCCGCAAAATTCAAATAACTTTTAAGATAGTCTTCTGCAAGTAAAAATGCTTCTTCCACTGTATCGCCTGAAGCGGCTATGTCTAAATCAGGAAAAAGTATAGTGTAAACCTTTTGGTCTTCATCATTAAACAAGATTACCGGATAAACAAATTTCTTCATAAACTATCTCCTAAAATATGGATATTAGTTTTATTTTAACATTTGCCAAGCAATTTGTAAAATGATTTTGGCTAGTAATAACTATGAGCCACACTATTTATAAGCAACTTTCTTATGTTTTCTTTGCTTATGGTTATATATTACCACAATCCCGCCATTTTGTAAATACCCTTTTAAAAACTTTACCTTTAAAAAATCAATATATTTTCAAAACAACAAAATCACTTTATTTACAAACTTCGACAAAATTAAAACACAACAAAAAATGGAGCATTCCGCTCCATTTAATTTTTTGTTTACGCTCCAAGCTTTAAGTTGATTTGTGCGTATGTAGTATTTACATTTATTTTAAAGTAAATCTCGTTAACGATATTTTCTATTGTAGTATTACTCTCTAAAAGCTCGTCTAAAGCATATAAATTAGCTTTAGTTCCCTTAGAAGATTTTAAGAAATAGTTAACTCTTTGATAATTTACACAAGTTGCATCAATGTTAACTTTGTCTGACTTGTTACCAGTCGAAATATTGACATTTCCAGATATGTTCTTAAATGAAATATTGCAATCGCCGTCAGCGTAAATGTTAACCTCGCCCTCAAGGTCTGTTGCGTTTAAACCTTTACCTGCATGCAACCTAATCTGTGTACCGCCAACATTTGTAAGCGACACACTATTGCTAGTGCTGTGCAAATCAATATTTCCTGAACCCTTAACGTTAACTTGCCCAGTTACAGCCTTGACTGTTGGGTTATTAACAACGCCATTAGTTCCAAGGTCTACTCTACCATTTCTAGCATCTACTGTGATCTTTTCTGTGACGCTACCAACATCAACTCCGCCAATGTGGTTGTTGATAGTCAATTCTTTTGCAGACCCAACGCTAATTTTTCCACGCTCACTGCTAAGAGTTGCTACTGTTGTGCTTGAAATTGTTATCGCACCTGAAACAGTTTTTATATTAACTGTTGCTTTTTCGTCCTCAAGTGCAACATTTCCAAGGTCAACATTACCACCACGAGTAGTAATGCCAACACTGCCTCTTACAACATTGTGACCACTACCATAAGGCTTAATTGAGCCTGAACCAGTAACAGCAGTCAATGACTTACAAGCAACAAATTTAACGTCGCCTCCAGTTGTTTCAACTTTTAAATTACCAATCAATGCTTTTTTTACATCAATATTAGATTTTGTTTTTAAGTCTGCATTAATGCATTCAATTTTGTCATCAATTACAATATTTTTAGTTGTATGATAAACAAAATTATCTGCCTTTATAGTTTTTTCTAAAGTCAATGCACC
>CATKXA010000021.1 GCA_949840475.1 uncultured Thermoanaerobacterales bacterium
ATCTCTGTTGTTGGTAGATATAAGTACAACCAAAAGCTATCAATAGCTAATCGTATTGCTGGCAAGGTTTTAGCTGAAGATGTTAAAATTAAAAACAAAGTAGTTGCTACTAAAGGCGAAGTTGTTTCTGAAGAGATAGCTTGGCAAATTCAAAACGCTGGTATTAACAGCGTGGCAGTAGAGGGCAACAAAGGTCCTTTCACTGTTATTGGTAACAACCGTGTTGACTTAAAAGCATACCTTGGCGTTAACCCTGAAGAGGCTGAGCTTGATGATTTAGTTCATTTGCCAACTTTGCTTGAAGTTATTGAGGGTGCTAAAACTGTTGAAGCTAAAAAGCAAGCAATCATGCAAAACAGAGATTTACTTGCTGGCCGTAACTTCTTGTTTGATGACATCTTGGCTTCAGTTAACTATCATTTATCTATCGGCGAAGGTCTTGGTGGCTTAGATGATGTTGACCACTTAGGCAACAGACGCGTTAGAACTGTAGGCGAACTACTTACTAGTCAATTCTTTATTGGTATGGCAAGACTTGAGCGTGTTATTTCTGAAAGAATGCAGGTTCAAAACGTAAATGAAATCAGCCCAAGCTCACTAATCAATGTTAGACCTGTTTCAGCTGCTATTCGTGAGTTCTTCGGTTCATCTCAAATGTCACAATTTATGGAGCAAACAAACCCTATTGCTTCACTTACACATAAAAGAAAAGTTTCATCACTTGGACCTGGTGCACTAACTCGTGAAAGAGCTGGTTTTGATGTTCGTGACGTGCATTACACTCATTATGGAAGACTTTGTCCAAACGAAACTCCAGAAGGTCAAAACATCGGTCTTATCAACTCACTTGCAACTTATGCAAAGGTTAACAAATATGGCTTCTTGGAAGCTCCATATCGTAAGGTTGATAAAAATACTGGCAAGCTTACAAACGAAATCGTATACATGAGTGCAGACAAAGAAGAGAGATATGTTGTGGCTCAAGCAAACGAACCTATCACTAGTGAGGGAACATTTGCAAACGAAAGAGTTACTTGCCGTAAAATTGGCGAAATCGTCGAGCTTCCTCGTGACCAAGTTGACTATATCGACGTCTCTCCAAAAGAGCTTGTTTCAATCGCAACAACTCTTATCCCATTTATTGAAAACGATAACGCAACTCGTGCCATGCTTGCATCAAACATGCAACGTCAGGCAGTTCCATTGCTTAAAACCGAAGCTCCAATCGTAGCTACTGGTGTTGAGCACAAGATTGCTGTTGACAGTGGCGTTATGATCGTAGCTAAAAATAGCGGTATTGTAAAATACGTTAGTGGCGACAAAATAATTGTTGAAACTCCTAATGGCGATGATGAGTACAAATTAACAACATTTGTTCGTTCAAACAATGGTACTTGCATGCGTCAAAAACCTATTGTAACTCATGGCGACAAAGTTTCTAAAGGCGATGTTCTAGCCGATGGTCCTGCTACTAAAAATGGCGAGCTATCAATCGGTAAAAACATTTTGATTGCGTTCATGCCTTGGGAAGGATATAACTTCGAGGATGCTATACTAATTTCTGAAAGACTTGTAAGAGATGACGTATTAACATCTATCCATATTGAAGAATACGAAATTGATGCTCGTGATACTAAGCTTGGACCAGAAGATATCACTCGTGATATTCCAAACCTAGGCGACGAGGCTCTTCATGACCTTGACGAAAATGGTATCATTAGAATTGGTGCTGAAGTTGTTCCTGGTGATATCTTGGTTGGTAAGGTTACTCCAAAGGGAGAAACTGAACTAACTCCAGAAGAAAGATTACTTAGAGCTATCTTTGGCGAAAAGGCTAGAGAAGTAAGAGATACATCACTTAGAGTACAACACGGTGAAGGCGGCGTTGTAGTTGACGTTAAAGTATTCACTCGTGAAAATAAAGACGAACTTGCAACTGGTGTTAACAAACTTGTCCGTGTATACATTGCTCAAAAACGTAAGATGAGCATTGGTGATAAGATGTCAGGTCGTCACGGTAACAAAGGCGTTGTATCTAAGATTGTTCCAGTTGAAGACATGCCATTCTTGCCAGACGGAACACCTGTTGAAATCATTTTGAACCCACTAGGCGTTCCTTCTCGTATGAACATCGGTCAGTTATTTGAAACACACCTTGGTCTCGCTGCTAAAATGCTTGACTGGAAGGTAGCAACTCCTGTATTTGACGGAGCAAAAGAGAGCGAAATCAAGCAACTTCTTACTGAAAATGGCTTGGCTGAAGACGGTAAGATGCAACTTTACGATGGTAGAACAGGTATGCCATTTGAAAATCGTGCAACTGTTGGTTACATGTACATGCTTAAATTGCATCACCTTGTTGACGATAAGATGCACGCACGTTCAACTGGTCCATACTCACTAGTTACTCAACAACCACTTGGCGGTAAAGCACAGTTCGGTGGTCAAAGATTTGGTGAGATGGAAGTTTGGGCACTTGAAGCATATGGTGCTGCTAACTCACTACAAGAAATGTTAACTGTTAAGTCAGACGATATTGTTGGTAGACTTAAAACTTATGAATCAATAGTTAAAAATGAGAACGTTGCTGAACCAGGTATTCCTGAATCATTCAAAGTTCTTATTAAAGAGCTTCAAGGCTTGGCTCTTGACATTAAGGTTCTTACTGAAGACAAGCAAGAAATTGGTCTAAAAGACATTGTTGAAGATGACCGCGATGTTATAGACTTCAAAGCCGAGAAAAAGAAATCTCAAGAAGAAATTGATGTTGATTTAGATGAAATCACTGCTGAAGACCTTGGCGAAAGCGTATACGATCCTGAGGGCGACATGATGAGTGATGCCGGAAGCTTATTCGATTTTGACGATGATTTATAAAAAACAACTTTAGAGGGATAATTTATGTTTGAATTAAATAATTTTGACTCTATCCAAATTGGTCTAGCTAGTCCAGAAAAGATACGTGAATGGTCTTATGGCGAGGTAACAAAGCCTGAGACTATTAACTATCGTACTCAGAAACCTGAGCGTGATGGTTTGTTTTGCGAACGTATCTTTGGACCTACCAAAGACTGGGAGTGTCATTGTGGTAAGTATAAAAGAATTAGATACAAAGGCGTTATCTGCGACAAGTGTGGCGTAGAGGTTACTCGTGCCAAAGTTAGACGTGAGAGAATGGGTCACATTGAACTTGTTTCTCCAGTTTCTCATATCTGGTACTTTAAAGGTGTTCCTTCTAGAATTGGTACTTTGCTTGATATGCCTCTTAAGCACTTAGAGCAAGTTTTGTATTTCACTTCATTTGTTGTTGTTGACCCAGGTCAAACTGAACTTGAGTACAAACAAATTTTAAATGACCGCGAATATAGAGATGCTGTAGAAAAATATGGCTATAAAGCTTTCCGCGTAGGCATGGGTGCTGAGGTTATTAAAGAGCTTTTGTCTAAACTTGACATTGAAGCAGAGGCTAAGGCTGTTCGTGAAATCGTCAATACATCTAAAGGGCAAAAGAAGCTTAATGCGTCTAAAAAACTACGCATTTTAGAGGCTTTCCGTCGTAATGGTGCTAAACCTGAATGGATGATTTTAGATGTTATCCCAGTTATTCCACCAGAGCTTAGACCTATGGTTCCACTTGATGGTGGTAGGTTCGCAACAAGTGACCTTAACGATTTGTATCGTAGAGTTATTAACCGTAATAATAGACTTAAAAAGCTAATTGAGCTAGGTGCTCCTGACATTATCATTCGTAACGAAAAACGTATGCTTCAAGAAGCTGTTGACGCTTTAATAGATAATGGTAGAAGAGGTAAGGCTATTGCTGGTGCTGGAAACCGTGAATTAAAATCACTTTCTGGGCTTCTTCGTGGTAAACAAGGTCGCTTTAGACAAAACCTTCTTGGTAAACGTGTTGACTATTCTGGTCGTTCAGTTATTGTCGTTGGTCCAAACCTTAAGATTTATCAATGTGGTTTACCAAAAGAGATGGCTCTAGAGCTATTTAAACCATTTGTTATGAAACGTTTGGTTGACTTAAACCAATCTCATAATATTAAGAGTGCTAAGCGTGTTGTTGAGCGTGCAAGACCTGTAGTTTGGGACGTTTTGGAAGACGTTATTAAAGACCACCCAGTATTACTAAACCGTGCACCAACACTTCATAGACTATCAGTTCAGGCTTATGAGCCAGTACTTGTTGAAGGTAGAGCTATGCAGCTTCACCCTCTTGCATGTCCTGCGTTTGGTGCGGACTTTGACGGTGACCAAATGGCTGTTCACGTTCCGCTTTCTATTGATGCTCAAGCAGAAGCAAGGTTCTTAATGCTTGCATCAAACAATATTTTGAAACTATCTGACGGCGAGCCTATCACTGTTCCTTCACAAGATATGATTATAGGTAACTACTATCTAACTTTTGAAAACGACGGCGAAAAAGGCGAGGGAATGGTATTCGGTTCTCCTGATGAAGCTGTTATGGCTTACGAAAATGGCTTAGCTAGCTTACATGCAAAAATCACTGTTAGAGTTCAAAAAGAAATCAATGGTGTAATCCATACTGGTAGAATTCCAACAACTGTTGGTAAAATCCTATTCAACCGTATTTTACCTGAAGGTATTGGCTTAATTAAGCGTGAAACTCCTGAAGATATGCTTAAATTTGAAGTTGATTACCCTGTAGGTAAAAAACAAATCAAGACAATAATTAAAGCATGTTACGACAATTTAGGTCCAACAGAAACTGCAAAGCTTCTTGATAGACTTAAAGACACTGGCTTTAAATATTCAACTATTGCTTGTATCACTGCAAACTTATTCGACGTTAGAGTTGCTGGCGATAGAGAAGAGGTTATCGCAGAAGCTGATAAACTAGCACAAGTTGCTAAAAACCAATATCGTAGAGGTCTTATCACTGCTGACGAAAAGAGCATGAAGATTACTGATATTTGGAACGATGCCATGAAGAAGATTGAAATTTCAACAATGGCAGCTTACGATAAAGTTAACCCACTTAAAATGATGGTAGACTCTGCTGCCCGTGGTAACGCAAGTAACATGTGTCAGCTAGCTGGTCTATGTGGTATCATGGTATCAACATCAGGTAAAGTTATTGAAGTTCCTATTCGTTCAAGCTATAAAGACGGTCTATCAGTTATTGAATACTTCATTCAAACACGTGGTGGACGTAAAGGTATGGTCGATAAGGCACTTAAAACAGCGGATGCTGGTTACTTAACTCGTAGACTTGTTGACGTTGCACAAGAAGTAGTTGTTGATGAAGAAGACTGCTTTGCAAGCCTTGGCGAAAAGACTAAGGGAATGATGGTTTCTGCTATTTATGACGGATCATCAAAAGTTGAATCTCTTAAAGAACGTATTGCTGGTAGATGTCCAGTTGATGATGTTATTGACCCTAAAACTGGCGAAGTTTTAGCTAAAGCTAACGAGATGATGACTAACGCTCAAGCTGCTGCTATTGAAAATGCTGGCATTGAAGCTGTTAATATCCGTACAGTATTTACTTGTAAGAGCAAATATGGCGTATGTGCTAAATGTTACGGCCGTAATATGGCATCTCGTGACATGGTTGAAGTTGGCGAAGCTGTTGGTATTATCGCAGCACAATCAATCGGTGAACCAGGTACACAGCTAACAATGAAGGTCTTCCAAGCGGGTGGTACTGCATCTGCGGACGATATCACAAGAGGTCTTCCTCGTGTAGAAGAAATCTTTGAAGCTAAAAAGCCAAAGGGCGTTGCGGTTATTTCAGAGGTTAATGGTAAAGTTTCTAAGATTGAAGAAGCTAAACAGCTTGTTACAATCACTTCAAACGAAGGCGTTGAAATCGAGTACGCGACCCCATATGCTGCTAAATTCAAAGTGGCAGTTGGTGACACTGTTGAACCAGGTAGCCAATTAACTGAAGGTCCTTTGAACCCACACGATATTCTTAAAACTAAGGGTGTTAAAGGTGTTCAAGACTACATGATGCGTGAAGTTCTTAAAGTTTATAAGAACAACTCAGTTGACGTTAATGATAAACATATGGAAATCATTATTCGTCAAATGCTAAGAAAAGTTAAGGTTGAGGAATCTGGAGATACAGATATTCTTCCAGGCGAAATAGTAGATATCTTTAAGTATGAAGAGGAGAACGAGAGAGTTCTTGCTAATGGTGGAGAACCAGCAACAGCTAAACGTGTTCTACTTTCAATTACTAAAGCATCTCTTGAAACTGATAGCTTCTTGTCAGCTGCATCATTCCAAGAAACTGTTAAAGTTCTAACAGATTCAGCAATTCGTGGTAAAGTTGACCCACTAGTTGGTCTAAAAGGCAATGTAATCATTGGTAAACTTATTCCAGCGGGTACAGGGTTACGCAAGTATCGCGAAATGACACCAGTTTCGAAGTAAATAACGGCAGTTGTGTGTTGTTTCTAAATAAAAATTCCAGACAGAGCAATATGTAAATATAGCCCGTGCCTGGAATTTTTATTTGAGCCTAGCACAACAACCATTCTTTACTTCGAAACAGCTTTGGGACAAACGGCTTACTACTTTTCGAAGTAAATATAAGCCCTTATGCGGCGTTTCTACAAAAAAATCCACACAGTCATTTACGTCATGTAAACTCCTGCCTGGAATTTTTATTTGAGCCTTGTGCAAGATGCAAACTTAACGGCTTACAACGTTACAACAGAAGTGGATAGTTTTGTGTTTTTTATTGGAATTATTTTGGAATTGTGGTATTATTAAGTAGGAGAGAAAAATGATTGTAATAACTGCTGGTAACAAATATATTGATATTGATGCGTATGCAAGTGGAATTGCTTACGCTAAGTTGCTGAATGCATTGGGACAAGAAGCAATCTTTGCATCTAGTGCAACAACAAATTCATCAGTATGTAGCATAATAACAGATTTAGGGTTTGAGGTTGTAGCTAATTATCAACCTAAGAAAGATGATAAATTTGTTTTGGTTGATTTATCTAATCCCGATTTTTTTGATAAAATTGTAAATAAAAACAATATTATTGAAATTATTGACCATCATACTGGTTTTGAAAAATATTGGGCAGACAAAAATATTGATAACAATATTGAATTTATAGGCTCAGTTGCAACACTTATTTATGAAAAATTTTGCGAACACAAAAAAATAAATCTTTTGGACTCTAATTTATGTAAATTACTAATTGCCGCAATTTTAGATAATACATTGAATTTGCATTCAGATATAACGACTCAAAGAGATATAGATGCGTACAATACTTTACAAAAAATTGGTAATTTAACAAACAACTTTGATAGAGAATACTTTGAATGTTGTCAAAATCAAATAAATGCAAATGTTTTAAAATCTATAAAAGACGATATAAAAATAGAATTTGTATCAGACAAATTGCCAAAAATATTCGGACAACTAACGGTATACAATATTGAACCAATTTTAGAAAAGCAAAGAGATATTGAAAATTTATTCAGTTCAATGGAAAGTGAATGGTTGTTAAATTTAATATGTATAAAAGACGGTAAAAGTTATATTTTATCTAGTGATATTTTATCTCAAAATAAACTTTCAAAATTATTTAACAATACGTTTGAAAATAATATTTTAACTTTGCCAAAATTCAAACTTAGAAAAGAAATAATGAAAATGGCAAGAAGTGAATCTAAATTAGAAAATAATAAATAAATATAGCAAAGGGTGCGTATAAAGTTTTTACTTTCCAACAAAACATAAACATTAAGTTACTCAAAATATTAGTGTTTTTAAAGGATATGTTTTGTATAATAACAAAAAGAAAATAGCAAGTTTAAACTTGCTATTTTTTTAGCGCCCAACCCTCGGAGCTGGCGACGAAGTCGACTGAGGGGGGTAGAATAAAGTTTTAAGTATAACTTTTGCTCGATTGGTAAGAATTGGCTGTATGAGTATAATGCTAATTAGGTCAATAGTTATTTATCTATTTGTTCTTATAGTAATAAGACTAATGGGTAAGAGGCAAGTGGGGGAAATGCAACCTTTTGAGTTTGTTATAACTCTAATCATTGCAGACCTTGCTTGTATTCCTATGGCTGAGCTTGCGGTACCGCTTGTGCATGGCTTAGTGCCTATTTTCAGTTTGCTTATTCTGCATTTTCTTATTTGTTTTCTATCGCGTAAAAGTATGAAGATAAGATATATGTTATCTGGGCGACCAGCAATACTTATTAGTCCGCGTGGTATCAACTATATGGAGCTTAAAAAGCTCAATATGACTCTTGACGACCTAATCGAGGCGTTGAGAGGTAGCGAAGTCTTTAATATTGAAGACGTTGCATACGCTATTATTGAAACAAACGGAAAAATGTGTGTAATAAAAAAAGCAACAATCGAGCCGCCAACAAGAGAAGATATGAAGATTGAAATTACACCAAACGGTTTACCAGTGAACATTATTATGGACGGAAAGCTCATGAAAGAGAATGTGTCGCTTACTGGTATTGATGAAAAATTTATATATAAATGTTTAAAAAAAGCTAAGGTTAATAAGATTAAAGAGGTTTTGCTTTTTACACTTGATAACAATGGTAATTGCTTTGTTCAAGCGAAAAATGCTAGTGAGTATATTACTTTCACTATGCCATTTGAGGGGGCAGAGCGATGGTAAAAAAATGGATAGTCATTATAATTATTTCGGTTATATTAGTTGTCAGTTGTGCATTAGAATATAATTTTGTTAATAAGTCGTTTGCATATTTAACTGAGCAGCTTTACACCTATAAAAGCATGCTTGAAGCTGACGAAGAAAACATTAACACAGCTGAAAACGTTAAGTTTTTAGAGGATTTACATAATAACTGGCATAAAAAAGAAAAGGTGCTTAAAGGGCTTATTTGGCATACTGGTATTAAAGATATTGAGGTGGGAATATCTAGGATAACTACATATACAGAGGAAAACGATTTTACTGAGGCAGAGGCAGAACTGAATGCCTTGATTGACTATGTAAAGCATTATTCTGGCGATTTTGATTTATCTCTCGAAAACTTACTATATAAATATATTGTTCGTTATTAACTTAATATTAAGTTATAGATAAAAGAAAAATTATCGTACTCCAGTGCATTATTAGAAGTTTTTGAATTTCTTATAATTGCAAGCTTGTAGTAAACTTTTGAAAGCAAAGTTTTATCGCATATTATTGCGTAATAAAAAATTCTATCTAATGAATTATCAATCTGTTGTGCTTTTGAGCTATTTTCATCTAGCTTTAATGGCTTCTCTTCGCCCTCAAAAAGCTTATCAATATTATGTAAAACATGTGTAAAGTCATATGTTACTTGGCTGTTATTGCGTGTGGTAGAAAACTCAAGTAATTTTTTAAAGTATTTATTTTTATTCAAATCTTCTTTAGTTATTGTTTCACAAGCTTTTGGTCTTGTCATATCATAAAAGCTTTTTTTGTCTATAATCATATTTAAAATAGGGTAGAAGACACTTTTATCCGTTTCGATAAAGCAAGAATTATAGTTTAGCGGGTTTTCAAAGAACTCGCCTTTTACGGGTCTAAAGGCCTTTTGCAGTGCCTTCAATGCTTTTATGGATGATAAGTTGGCTAAGACTAATTTGTAGTCTGTACGGTCGTTTATCGCCATGCAAACGGCTATACAGCTCATAAAATCTCTATTTAGAACAAAGGGAGAGGTTTGTAAATATAAAATAGGTATACCATATAGGTTAAGTTCTGTTTTTATGGTATCTTTTAAATAGCTTCGTAAATTTAAAGCTCCTGCACGTCTAGTAGCGTCCAATAGAGCTGTTTTTAAATTTATATTTTTTAAAATGTTTTGATTAAAGTCTTCTTTTTGCAGTTCAATATTGTGTTCAATATCTTCATCAAAAGAAGAAAGTAAATTCAGTTCACGTTTCATTAGTAAACCTCCTTTGTATGAGTGGTTTCAATATTTTTATCACAAAAAGGGCATCAATAGGGTGTCGAATTTGCTCTTGTTTTGTTTTATTTCATAGATTATTGAGTTTTTTGACCTCTTTTGCGTTTTGCTATAACAAAAATTTTGATACCTGCAGTGTTAAAAGCAACACACATTAGCAGCATCAAACCAACACAAATTACGCCGACTAAACCTGTTGCAATTAGTTTTGGTAAGAACAAAATTAATAAATTGAATATAAGTTTGCCTAAAACTGCACTGACTATACAATAAAGTAATAATGAAAGCAGAGTTTTAAAATATCCTTTGCTTAAAAGCCCACGTTTTGCAAGCATTCTTAAACAGAGCACCGATGAAACTGTTGTCATAAGTCCCATGCCAACTATTAAAGCGTATGTGCCAATATATTTTGGCAAGAAGAAAATACAAATGAATAGTAAAACTGCACTGATAGCATAGTTTATTAAACTTTTAAGTTCTAATCCAATAGAATTTAAAATGCTACTTGTTATCTGACTTATGCCCATAGGTAGCATAATTATTGCTGCGGCACTGACGTATTTGCCAGCTTTTGCTGACCCAAACAGTATTTCGCAGATTGGTGTTCCAAGTACCATAAACGCAGGGATAAATAACATACTAATTATAATGCTACAATTTAAGCCAAGCAAGATATGTCTTTTTAGCCCCTCTTTATCATGCGTTCTTGATTCGTCGTCGATATTGTCAGTCTTGCTGCTTATCTCTGGAACTAAAGTGACAGCAAGTGAGCTGATTAGCGTGCCGGGTATCATGATTAGTGGGAAAGCCATACCCATTATCAAGCCAAACTCTGCCATGGCTTCCGAAGAAGTGTAGCCATAAAGCATTAACCTCACGGGGATAATGAGTGCTATAAGCGACTGAACGAGAGAACTAACACTTCTAAGCGTTGTAATAGGCACAGAGCTTTTTAGTAGTGGTTTAAAAGCTCCCTTAGGGCTTTTAAGCTTTTGCTTAGAACAAAAATAAATGATAACCACAAGTAAGCAAGAGAGTACGCAGGCGATTGATAAGCTTAATGACGCTCTTTCTCCGAGCGATATAGGAATAATTGTTGTTGAAAATAGTATAAAGCAGAAGACAATTCTAACTACCTGTTCAAAAAATTCTGTAAAACTTATTGCAAAGAATTTCTTATCGCCCCAAAGAGCACTTCTAAGTATAGCATAAATTGCTGACGCGATTAGACCAGGCAACGCGTATAGCACTATTGAAGTGGTGTTATTTTGAGTAAAAATAAGGTCTAAAATTTGAGGACAAATAGCCAAAATTAGCGACAATGAAATACTTATAGACAAGGCAATAATAAGACCTGCACTGACAGCCTTGTATGACCCCTCATTGTCGCCAATACTTTTTTTATACGCAACAGTTCTAGAAACAACAAGAGGAAGCCCGCTTGCGACAATAGTCATAAGCACGCTAAAAATACTCATTGCGACTTGGTACTCTCCAAGCATTTCAGCTCCGAGTGCCCTTGAAAGGATAATTCGTAAAATGAAACCTAACGCCCTTGTTGCTACTGAAAAGAATGTAACAATCATGGCTGCTTTAAATAATCTACGCATGTTCAATTAATACGCAGCAAACATTTTTACTATGATATTAGTGCGTTTTTACCAAAATTCAAGACAAAAATATACAAAAATTGCTTGGTTTTTGTCTAAGATACTTGCAAAAAAAGCAATTATCAACTACAATTAAACAAGAAGAAGGAAATATAATGTTAACAGTAAGACAAATTAATAGTAAAAAAGATTTCAAGAAATTCGTGAAATTTGTAGATACACATTATCGTGATAATAAATGCTATGTTCCACCATTTGAGTTAGATGAACTTAATTTAACTAATCCAAAAAAGAACGCATGTTTTGATGAATCAGAAGCTGTATATTTTTTGGCAGAAAAAGATGGCAAAGTTGTGGGACGTATTTCAGGTATAATTTCTCATGCATACAACCAAAAGAACAATGCAAAACGTGCAAGGTTTTCTAGATTTGAATGTATTGATGACCAAGAAGTAGCAAACATGCTTTTAAAAGCAGCAGAAGACTGGGCAATTTCTAAAGGTATGGACAGTATTCATGGCCCTCTTGGATTTAACGACCTTGAAAGAGAGGGACTTTTAGTTGAGGGGTTTGATAAAGTTGGTACTTACTTAACCAGCTATAATCATCCTTATTATCAAAAGCTTATTGAAAACTATGGCTATACACCAGATGCTAGGTGGGTAGAGTGGAGAATTCCAGTTCCACCAGAGCAAAATGAACGCGTTGAGCGTGTTTCAAAAATGGTTGAAAAGCGTTATGGTTTTCATGAGAAAAAGTTTAAGAATGCAAATGAGATTATAGACAAGTATGGCGAAGAATTCTTCAAGCTTCTAGACGAATGTTATAAGCATATTTACGGAACTATTCCGTTTAATAAAAAGCTTGTAAAACAAACTATTGACTCTTTTAGATTGATAATAGACAAGGACTATGTAAGCTTAATCTTCAATAAAAAT
>CATKXA010000022.1 GCA_949840475.1 uncultured Thermoanaerobacterales bacterium
AGGGACATCTTCAACAATAGATATGCGTTTACCAGCGATACGATTAAAAAGCGTGGATTTACCTACGTTTGGACGTCCTACAATAGCAATAACGGGAAGTGACATATTATTCTCCTTAAAGTCTTTTTAAGTATTATAATATATCATTCCCCGTTTTTGCAAGTTATTTTCTTATAGCAAATAATTCTTTGAAAAATCTTCCAGTTTTGTATCTTACATCTTTAGAGAAAATGCAGACAATGCCAAGAACTAAGAAATAGAATCCAATACCACCTAGTAAAATCCAGATAAAGCTTACAGAAGCAGTGCTACCTTGCTCTACTATGCCTGTAATTACTGCTTTTTCGCCATTAGGATTCACTAACTTAACGTCGTTTAAGCTATCTTTACTAGCAGCGTTAGAACCATATAAGATAACGTCTACTACTTTTGATAGAGGCACTGTTGTGTTCATAGCCAATTCTTTTTCAATGTTTTCACAACCCATTTCAAAGAGCATTCCACGAGTAATTAATTGTTGGTTATAGTTGCCTTTACCCATGTATATGTCTTTTACAAGTCCAGGATAAACCTCGTCAGCGTAAGCTTTAATCTTATATGCAAACTCTTTGTTTTCATAATAGTTTTGGTTAGCTGAACCCACTACCATTCTTACTTTGCTCATTTGCACGCCATTAACTTTAGTTAAATATTCAGATCGAGGTGTACTATCACGATGCACATCAAACAAAGCATCAATATTTCCTTGCTTTAATATTTCACTAGCTGTAACTTGGCTTCTTGTGTACGCACCAGAGTTATGTGGCAAATGTAAATCTTCTCTATAAATTACTTCAATCCCTAGTTTTCTAAAGTTGTCAACTAGCTGCTTACCTACGTCATGGATACCGCCTTTGCCATAAACGCTATCTGTTCCGTCTGGTTTATAATAACTTTCGTCATTGTGAGTATGGTATACACCAATCTTCTTTTTACCAGCGGCTTTTGCTACCATTTTAGACGAATTTTCATTCCTTTGAACATCAAACTTTGGTAATTGTTCATCACAAACAAACTCTGCCTTGCCCGTTTTGCTCTTGTTGTCTACCGCAACTATTCTATAAAGTTTATTGTCAGAACTGAGGTATTCGTCGTCAACATTGACACCATCGCCTTTAACAAGTACTACTTTTTTAGGGTCGCTGTAATCATAGATAGTATAATATTTTGAGACATCAGTTGTCTCGTCCATAGCCTTAACAGAATTTTTTACCTCTAAAGTGTTACTATTTGGCACTAAGCAGTTACAAACAAAGCCAAAACAAACTACAACAAGTGAGAGAAAACAAATTATTTTATTTTTCATTTCTGTCCCTCCTTAGACGTCTTACTCTTAGTAGTTTTTGTAGCTGTAGCTTTAGTTTTTGCTTTACTAGTACTATTAAACTTGCTATTTGATGTGGTTTTCACTCCATTAGCCGAAGCTGTAACTAGAGCTTTTGACCCGTCTGTGTTTAACTTTCCGTTCTTTTCGCTATCATAAGTATGAGTCTCGTAGTTAAACTCTTTTTTGCCCTCATCTTTTTTAGCAGATTCAAAGGCTCTTCCCAAAAATTCACAAAGACCAACAGAAATTATTGTTGAAATGATGATAGTTCCAAAAGCACCACCAACGCCAAGTCCAAGAACTGTAGGAGCTTTTAGGCATGCATTAACAATGCATTGAACAGTCATTGCAAGCGAAATACCTAGCACTGAGCATACAAAGGCATTTCTACGGCTTCTACCAAGTGTATAAGCCACAATACCAGCAACTATACCATAAACATACATTGGGTCGATAATAGTGTCTGTTTCACTTCTTGATGGCAAAATCCAATCAAGAGCATAAATGATGCCCGCCACCAAGATTGTACCAATAAAGGCACGCAATAAATCTCTGTGCCAGCCTGCCGAAATAAGCATGTACATGCACAAAATGAATGGGATTAAAAAACCTCCAATACTAAAGCAGAAATATTTGCCTATATAAATTGGTGGGATTAATAATCCAATAACAATACTTACTAGTACCAATATGGCTTGCTTGTCGCTGAGCCTCATTTGGTCTAGTATTCTTTGTCCTGCACCAAACATAATCAATATAATTAATGCAGATAGAATAATCAAACTAATTGACATATAAAAAACCTCCATTTTTTGTTAGTATTAGAAATGGAGGTTTATTTTATTCATAACTTTACATTTTTTAGCGACACAACTTGATTGTTTAAATAATAAAGTTTTTGTGAAGGCACAAAATTAAATTTAATCTTATACGCAACAAGTGCCTGCCCGTCAGCTCTTAAGCTCTTGTTAGCACTATTCTTCCCGTATTTGCCATCTCCTACTAGCGGAAGACCAACATGAGCTAAATGTGCTCTAATTTGATGAGTTTTACCAGTAATCAATTTAACCTCAAGTAGCGAAGTATCTCCCTCAGATTTTACTACTTTATACCAAGTTTCAATAGGTTCATAGTGCGGTTTTTTAGTATCACTAATTAGCACTTTTGACTTTTTTGCATCTTTAAATAAAAAGGCTTTAAGCATCTCTTGTGATTTACTAGGCTTTCCGTAAACTAAAGCTAAATAGTATTTATCAATAGTTCTATTTTTAAAAGCAGTTGTTAGTTCGCCGTATACCTCATTTGTTTTAGCAAAAACTACAAGCCCTCTCGTATTTCTATCAAGCCTATGACAAGCAGCAGCACTTTGCCCCTTATCATTTAAATATGTGTTTACAGAAAGAAGCAAATCGTTATACTTTTCACTTGTTGTTTCTATCCCACTTGGCTTATCAACTACAATAATGTTGTCATCTTCAAATACAATATTGGGCGTCAATATCTTGCCACTTAACTTTTGCTCATCAGCATAGATAACAACTTCATCGCCGTCATTGACTTCAATAATTTTATTCACTCTTTTGTTATTGACTTTAATATCTTTAAGCCTTAAAAGTTTTTGAATATAACTATAGCTTATGTTTGGATATACATTTGTCAAAAATTTATCTAACTTAATTGTTTGACCCTTGTGCTTTACAACTTGCATGACAACTTCCTTTGCAATCTAAACATTTGCTAGTGCTTATGTTTATTTTACTTTTCTTTGCTAATTTTATCACAACTACAAGCAAAATAGCAACAACTATCAAGCAAAGGATAAACGCCCACCAAATTTTATTTATAATAAATGTACCCATAGTGTATACAATAAAGCTAAACAAATATGCCACAAAAAACTGCAACAACACTGAAGTAATCGCACACTTCATTCCCACTTCTTTTTTCATTGAAATAATCGCTGAAATACATGGCGAATATAAAAGCACAAATACTAAAAAGCTGATAGCCGAAAGCGTTGTAAAGTGTGCTGGTGACGCCTCATTTACTAAACTTAAAGCAAGGCTAGACGCCGTAACGCCATTGACTATTGCAAGTGACGACACAACCATTTCTTTTGCTACAATTCCAGACAAAACTGCAACCACAACCCCAGCAAGTCCAAATCCCAGGGGCTTAAAAATAACACCTATTGACGATGCCAAACTACTTAATATACTGTTTTCGCCAAATCCCTCTACATAAGTAAACTTAAACGAGAAGTTATATAGTAAAAATACTACCATACTTGAAATTGTTAGCACCCCGCCAACTCGAATAAAGAAGCTTTTAGCACTAGATAACGCCCCGCTTGCAATTTTAGAAAAACACGGAAAGCGATACGCGGGCATTTCAAGCATAAAGCTATCCTCTTTTTTTGACTTGTCAAAGGCTTTTAATATAACAGCTATTAGTGTCATTATGAGTATGCCAAGAATATAGAGAGCAAATACAATAAGAGCTTTATATTTTTCAAAAAATGCTGAACAAATGACAGCATATATCGGTAGCTTTGCACTACAACTGCTAAATGGCAGCAAGAGTGCCGTTCGAGTTTTTAGAGATTTATTATCCAAGTTTCGTGTGGTCATAACAGCTGTTGTTGTGCAGCCAAAACCCATTATCAGGCTAAAGGCAGACCTACCAGTCAACCCCAGCTTTTTAAATAATCCGTCAAACATGAATGCAACTCTAGACAAATATCCAATATCTTCTAAAAAGTTTAAGCACATGAACATTAAAATTATCTGAGGCATAAATGTAAGCACAGTGAGTGCCCCACCAAGTACTCCCTCTTCAATAAATCTTAGCGTTACCTCACTTTTTATAAAGCCAGATAAAAAGTCCATTATAAGGCTTGTAAATTTACTAAATACAAACTCAATTACACCTGAAAAAAAACTTCCAACAAACCCAAAAGTAATAAAGAACACCGCTGCCATTACAATAGCAAATATAACAAATGACCAAAAGCCGTGCATTAGCACTTTATCCATCTTGCTGTATCCATAAAGTTTACCCGTGTTATAATTGCACTCGCTTAAAGTTTTTTCAATGCTCAAAAAACGTTGTTTACTCTTTGCTTCAAAGCTGTTTATGTCAAAGTTTTTAACAATTTTAGTATTTTGCTTTGCATCAAGAATCTTTTGCTTTATAGGGTTTTCTTTCCCATTAAATAACTTATACACCTCTTCTTTAACGGCTTCGACTGACTTTTTCTTTCTTGCATCAACCAAAACTGTTGCAACGCCAAGTTTGTCCGACAATTTTTTAGCATCTAAGTTTTTTACCTCATTTGCCATGTTAACAACTAAAACAATATCTTTTGATATTTCTTTTAAATCATAGAATAAATACAAATTCCTCTTTAAGTTGTTAGCATCTGTAATGCAAATAAAAATCTCGTCTTTGTTTTGATATACAAAGTCGGAGGCAACTTTTTCTTCCTCTGAATAGCTATCAAACGAGTAGATACCCGGCAAATCACACAATGCAAAGTCTTGCCCTTTGTATTTGTACTCTTTTTCCTTAACATCTACAGTTACACCATGCCAGTTGCTCGCATGTTCGCTAGAACGCGTCATTGTGTTAAATAGCGTAGTTTTGCCAGTGTTTGGGTTTCCTACTAATATTACTTTTTGCATTCTTGACACCTCTCAGTTAATATACTGTCAGCAAGCTTGTTATCAAGAGCCAAGCTATAACCTCTAAGCCCAACTAAAATACCATTCGGCTTATGGTTTTTAAGCATTGTAATTTTCGTGTTTTTTACAAACCCAAGCTCAATCAATCTTTTATGTTTTTTAATATTATCGACTTGAACTTCGCTAAGAACTACAGTTTCGCCAGTTTTTACTTGGCTTAAATATATCTTTTCCATACAAAAACTATATTAAATTTTACATAAAAAAATAACCCATGCTAGGGTTATTTTTATTTCATATTCTTTAAGTTCGCTTCAAACTCATTTATAAAATCAAAGAAAGTTGAAATATCTTTAAATTGTTTATAAACGCTTGCAAAACGAACATAAGCAACTTCATCAAGCTCTTTTAAGCCTTCCATAACAAACTCGCCAATCTTCTTTGTTTGCACCTCTTCCTCGGCTAAGTTATACACTTTCTTTTCAATATCTGCAACAAGCATGTCTATCTCTCGCATAGATACAGGTCTTTTTTCACAAGCTTTCAAAATTCCAGTTTTAATTTTATTAATATTAAAAAGTTCCCTTTCGCCATTGGTTTTAACAACTAATATAGGCGTGGTTTCAACCTTTTCATAAGTTGTAAATCTCTGACCACAACCAAGGCATTCACGCCTTCTTCTTATTGAGCAGTCCTCTTCAACAACTCTTGAATCTATTACTTTGCTTTCTTTATTACCACAATATACACATTTCATAAAAACACTTCTCCTTGTGTATTATGTGTATAGTATAACACAATATCTTGTATTTTACAAGCGTTTGACTTACTTTACTTCTCTTTTTCAGGAACACGTTTGTAACGTGCATATGTTTTAAATTCCTCTTTTTGTCGCTCAGAAATTTCCTTTTTTACTTCAGGCTCTTCGGGCGAGAGTTTTACCAAAATAACATCTTCCCCTATCTTTTTCAAGTTGGCAAGAGGAATAAAAATATCATCATTCTTTTTAAATAACTTTTTTAGAGAAGGTACAACTAGTCCAAGCACTTGCCCACTCTCTTTGTCAAAAACCAAATCAATGGCACGCCCAAGTCGCCTGCCATCATACAAATTTACTATTTCTTTACTACGAACATTTGAAAAAGTAATTTCCATATTAAATTAGTATGCTTTAGTTGGCCAAATATTGCCTATATATATAAAATATACAAAAAATTTTTAACTGGGTATAAAAACAGCTTTTTAGCTCCAAAAATATATCAAAAAGGAGCAAAAGTATGTCAAACAAAGTCATGATTTGTGGAATAAACACTTCCACTCTGCCAAAGGCAACAAACAGCGAACTCGTGAGCTTAATGAGGCAAATTAAGCAAGGCAAAGAAGGTGCAAGAGAAGAATTTGTTATGTATAACATGCGTTTGGTGCTATCTATTTGCGGACGTTTTAACACAACAAAGAATAATATCGACGATGTCTTCCAAGTAGGCACAATAGGCCTGATGAAAGCAATAGACAACTTTAACCCAGACATTGGCGTAAGGTTCTCTACTTATGCTGTTCCTATGATTATAGGCGAAATCAGACGCTTTTTACGCGACAACAATGCAGTAAAAGTCACTAGAAGTCTACGAGATTTGGCTTATAAGTCACTAACTGTAAAAGAAAAGCTACTAAAAGAAAACAATGATGAACCAAGTGTTGACCAAATTGCAAATGAACTAAACATTGAAGCAAGTGAAGTCGCTTGTGCTCTAGACGCTATTACTGAGCCCCTATCGCTATATGAAACAGTTTATAATGACGAGGACGGCAATTTTCTTGTGCTAGACCAACTAAAAGACCCAACAAGTGAAGATACCTGGCTTGAAAATACAGCGTTGAAAGATGCACTTATTTCTCTAGGTGCTAGAGAGCGTGAAATATTGACTTTAAGGTATTTTGTTGGCAAAACTCAAATGGAAATCTCCGAGCAAATCGGAATTAGCCAAGCCCAAGTATCTAGACTAGAAAAAAATGCGATAAAATTGCTAAAACACATTTAAAATTCACTATTTTTAGAATATTTTTATGCAAAAAGCGCAAAAACATTATATATGGCTTTTAAAAACAATAAAAAATACGAACTGTAAGTTCGTATTTTTCCTTTTTATCGTTATTTAAGATACACTATATTAATTTACGCAAGTTTACTTATTTCTGCCTTGAGCTTATCTAAAATTTTCTTTTCTAGCCTTGAAATGTAGCTTTGAGATATGGCTAGCTTATCCGCAACTTCTTTTTGAGTCATCTCATTGCCACGAGTTAATCCATATCTCATATCCATAATAAGCTTTTCCCTCTCTGGCAACAAATCTAAAGCAATTTTTAAAACATCTTTCTCAACCTCTTTGTCAACGCCCTTAGAAATAGTGTCATTGTCCGTTCCAAGAACATCTGAAATTGTTAGCTCATTGCCATCACTATCAGTGTTTAGAGGTTCATCAAGCGAAAGTTCTCGCTTTTGCTTGGTTGTCTTTCTCAAATGCATTAAAATTTCGTTCTCAATGCATCTTGAAGCGTATGTTGCCATTTTTATATTCTTATCGCCCTTAAAAGAAGATACAGCCTTTATAAGGCCTATTGTTCCAACACTGATTAAATCTTCAGTTGGAACGCCAGTATTTTCAAATTTTTGAGCAGTATATACTACAAGTCTTAAATTTCTCTCAATTAATGTTTCTCTTGCATTTTCATCGCCATTAGCAAGCTTGGCTGTAAGTGCTTGTTCCTCTTCTAATGACAACTTGTCTGGAAGCACCTCGCTGCCAGTACAAATATAAAAAACATCTTCAGTTTTGCTAGACGCTAACAAGTTTCTTAGTTTTTCAAAAAAAGCTTTAATTAATTTAAACATATACACCTCACATAACCGATGGCGATAAAAGCATGTCATAATTTACCGCATCATTAAATTTTTTATAAGTAATACCCACTACAAACTTATTAGTTGTATATTCTTTATCCTGATAAAATATGCTAAGTTTTTCTGCATTAAAGGCTATCATCTTTTTTGCCTCGCCACTTATCGTAGAATAATTGATAGCATGAACACCGCTAAACCCCTCAGCTTTTTGATTTAATAGTAAACTTTCAATCGTTTCCTTGCAATAGTATTTTTCTAGCCCATTAACAGAAAGAATTATTACTGGAAGTCCACTCTTTGCGTCATAAAGTTTATTTCCACTGTCTAAATATGCCATAAATTTTAAGGTCTTATTATTTATAACTAGTTCGACACTTCTTAAAAATGGCAACATCTCTTTTTTTCGTGTCAAATACTTTGCAACAGTGATGAGCAAATGTACATATACGCCAACTATCAGCAAAATAACACCAACAGGCACTATTGCGTCATAGCTACCACCTGCTAAATCCTCTATGCTTACACCAAATAAAAGTAGCGTTGCAATACAAGCTCCGCCCAAAACTAAAGTGTATATTATAAATAGAAAAAACGCAAAAAGGTATTCTTTTAGCCTCAAAAATTTGGCAAAAATAAGCAACATTATCAAACCCAGTGCGATTTTTAAAAAAATTAGCACAATGTTTGGAAGAGAAAAAAGAGGCAAAACACACGCCACAATAGTGCCAAATAAAGCGGATAAAAATATTCTAAATCTATTGGTTTTTATTTTTAAAGTGTTTCTAACGCAAATTAATAATAGAGTATTAATTACTAAGTTATCTAAAAGTACATATTCTATATACACACTCATACAAGAAATTATACGAGAACGACTAATTAGATGCATATGAGAATTTTGGCATAATTTTTCTATTTTTTTAGTTTAAAAACATATTGTGTTAAAAAAAACTAGGTACTTAAGACCTAGTTATTTTTTATTTTTATCTTCTTCTTAAAAATGGTGGTAAGAAATCGTCATCATTTATATTAATTCTTGAAGATGATATTGATTGCTCGCGGACAGGAGTATTTGCAGGTCTTTGAGCTTGGCTTGAAGCTGGTGCTTGCCTCTGCTCTTGATTTTCCACACGTTTTACTTCCTCATCGCCGAACAATTTTACATTTGAAGAGGCTGTATTTGTTTCAGAAAGTGTAGTTGTTGGTTTACCAGCTAAAAATTCTGCAAACTTAGCTCTATCAAATGCTCCAGATACTTGAGGTTTAGGAGCTTCTTGCTTTTTCTCATTCTCTTTGAGCATGCTTTCAAAATTACTATTTTGGAAACCTGTTGCAATAACTGTTACCATAATTCTATCATTATAATTTTCATCAATAGTAGCACCAAAGATAGTATTAGCAGAAGGGTCAACAACTTCTTTAACAAGAAGTGCAGCCTCATTAATTTCGTCTAATGTTAAGTCAAAGCCGCCTGTAACGTTGATAATAACAGCAGTTGCACCCTCAATAGTAGTTTCAAGCAATGGGCTTGCAACGGCTTGTTTAACGGCTTCAATATTTCTCTTATCGCCTTTGCCCTCACCAATACCCATGTGAGCAAGACCTCTGTTTTTCATAACCATTCTAACATCAGCAAAGTCTAGGTTGATTAGAGATGGTGTTGCTATAAGGTCTGAAATTCCTTGAATACCTTGACGAAGAACATCGTCTGCAAATTTTAATGCATCAACTACAGGAGTTCCTTTTGGAGCTACTTGAAGCAATCTATCGTTTGGAATTACCACTAAAGTATCTACACACTTAGATAGGTTTCTAATTCCTAACTCTGCATTTTGAATACGAGTCATACCCTCAAAAGCAAAAGGCTTTGTTACAACAGCAATAGTTAAAATGCCCATTTCTTTTGCGATTGAAGCAATTACTGGGGCAGCACCTGTACCAGTACCGCCACCCATACCAGCAGTGATAAATACTAAATCGCAACCTTTAAGTCTTTCTGCAATTTCCGCACGGCTCTCTTCTGCTGCTTTTCTACCAATTTCTGGGTCAGCACCAGCTCCAAGACCACGTGTTAATTTTTCGCCTATTTGAATTTGAGATGTTGCATTGCTCATCATAAGAGCTTGTTTGTCTGTATTTACAGCAACAAACTTCGCACTCTTAATTCCTGCATCTATCATACGGTTAACAGCGTTGTTTCCACCACCACCAACACCTACGACTAATATTTGACAAACTGGATTGATGTTATTGATATCCATATTTTCCTCCTTTATCTCACGAATAAGAAATTATCATTGTCTTGATTTTGTAGTGCCATATCAAGTAAGCCGATTTCAGATGAAAAGTCTGGTTTACTTATTTGAGGCAATGTAGGATTAATAAGTTCAATTCTCCTACCCAGTTTTCGTGATAAATAATCTCGTATTCCTCTTAAGTAATTTAATCCTCCACCCGTCAAATAAATTGGCAGATAGTCAGGATATTCGTAGTTGCACATATCTAGACTTTTTTGAATGTAACTAGCTATCATATCAAGTCTACTGCAAACTACCTTGTTTGTTGTTAGTGCTGAGTATGGCGAAATGTAATCAGCTCCTTGAACTTCATAAACATCGCCCTCTTTAGCATCCCAACTAAGCACAACTCTATGCTTCAAGCTTTCTGCTTCTGGGAAAGATATTTTTAGCACTTGGCTTAAATCGCCTGTAATAAAGCCACCACCAAGCGAGAAGCTACTCAAATACAACAATCCATCGCCTCTTGCGAGCATTACAGATGTTGTAATATACCCACAATCCACTAAAAGGACATATCTATCTCGAACTGATGGGTCAAACAAATAACACATTTCTGCTAGCTGAGCTGATAAATATTGCACTTTACGTATGCCAAGCTCTCTTAAAACATCGTCCACAAAGTCTAAAAAGTTATTTTCAGCTAATACGTAAGAGATATTACCTCTTAGAAGTGATGATGACATTCCTCTTGGCTCTATTACCCTTCTACCATCGTCGAGTGAATAATAAATTGGAGATTGGTTTACAACAGTATGTGTTGGGTGTTTTTTATAAACATTGCCAGTATAGAATAGTTGCTTAATATCGTTCTCATTAATTTTTTTACGTTTGCCAAAATTTAGCGTTGCTTCTTTACAGACTACTGATGCAAATTCCCCCGGTACTCCAACAACAAGGTCTGTTATTTTAATACCACCAGAAGTTTCAGCATTGTTTATTGCAAGACCAATAGCATATTTTACTTGCTCTGGCTCCAAAAATTGACCATTTTGGAAACCTGCGTAATCAGCAGAACCTCTGCCTTTTACTCTAAAAGTACCATTGACACCACGTTCGCCTACCATAATGGTAACGTCTTTGGAACCAATGTCTAAAATTGCAACATCTCGTTTTAAAATTGCCATAAAAGTCCTCTTGAATTTAACTCACTTTTGATAAATTATAAACCAATCAAAAAGTGCTTGTCAAACAAACTTTATTAGTATTATTCACAAATATATATAATTTAATTATAAAAAACAAAAAAGCCAAAAGCATTTTGCTTTTAGCTTTTAAACTTCCTCATCAGTATCCCCGTCATTCACAAAGACTTTTAGCGTGTCTGCGTTTGTAGGATTAAAATTAGAAAGGATTGTCAATGTCACTTTGTCTAGCTTGTTTACATATTCATTACTTTGACTAACTTTATCTAAATAAGTGTAAGTTATGTATGCAATCTTCTCTTTTAAATAGCTTTCGCCTAGCACAACTAGCGTTCCCGCATTGTCTTTTCCGTCTGTAGCTCTTATTTTAAACACTAGCTTTAAAGTGCCTAAATCCTCGATTCTATCGAAAGTTATGTCTGACATAATACTAATCGGAGTCTTGTACGCACCGTACACTCCGTCGATGATTGTTGTAAGTTTTTGGCTGAAACTAGTGTCAATCATCTTCTCGCCCTCCATCTCAGCGAGGTTAAGAGTAACGCCGTTAATAGTTGTTACATCTA
>CATKXA010000023.1 GCA_949840475.1 uncultured Thermoanaerobacterales bacterium
TGGCTTTCCAATTTACGCAAATGATACACAATAGTTGCAGTTGAACTAATATTTAATGCAGAGCACATTTCACGCACTGATGGTGGATAGCTATTTTCTTGCACGTAGCCTTTAATATATTCATACAATTTTTGTGTTTGATTAACTTTTTCTCTTTTCATAACAAATCCTTATATTTTTAGTATAGCATAGGCTATAATTTTTTGCAAACATTTGTTTGTAAAACAAAAATTTAGTTGATATTGCACAGATTTTGTATTATAATGCCCGTATGGAAAAGAAGAATAATAAAAAAATAATACTCACTAAAGATCAAGTACAAATTGCAATAGGTAAACGCAAGAATTGCATACTAGAGCCAGAGTATCCTTGCACACTTTGCGGGGCTTGCCTATACTGCGATTTAGACGAGAATAAGCTGTGCAATAACTGTGGTAAATGTCTTGATAGCTATAATACCGATGATAAAGGTTTTGTTAAAATCAAAGTGGATAAAATAATAAAACAAGAGCCAACTCTTGAGGATTTTTATAAACAACTTGGACTAGAAGGCGATGAAGAATAGCACAAAACTTAGTTGACAAGCAAATAATAGTTTGCTATACTAAGTGAGTTTTGTAGGGGAGTGGCTCAACGGTAGAGTAGCGGTCTCCAAAACCGTAGGTTGCGTGTTCGAATCGCGTCTCCCCTGCCAAGAAAAAAGCACCATTTATTGGTGCTTTTTTATATTCAGGGAGCAAGATTCGCACTTTATTTTAGGGCTCCCGTAAAGCAATAGCTTTATAGGAAGAGGATAAAACTGCTCGAAAAATGGTTTAATTTACTTTTTACATTTACAAGAAATAGCACTAAAATTAGACAATTTGGTCAATATCCAATTTAATTAATTTTACATTCACTTGACTAAAAATAAGTAATTATGTAAACTAAAAACTATGAAAGAAGTAACAGTTTATACAGATGGTGCATGTTCGGGCAACCCTGGCAAAGGAGGCTGGGGAGCAGTTTTAATGTTCAATGGCCACAAAAAAGAAATATCAGGTGCAGAAAACAACACAACTAATAACCGCATGGAGCTACTAGCAGTAATAAAGGCTCTTGAAAAGCTAAAAGAACCTTGCATTGTTAAGCTTTATAGTGATTCAGCCTATGTTGTAAATGCTTTTAACCAAGGCTGGATAGAATCTTGGCAGAAAAACAACTTTAGAGGCTCAGACAAAAAAGAAATTAAAAATTTAGATCTTTGGCAAAAACTAATAAATTTAACAAACATACATAAAGTTACTTTTATAAAAGTAAAGGGTCATGCTGATAATGAATACAATAACAGGTGCGACAAACTCGCAACAACTGCTATAACAGAGCTTTAATTGTTTATGCTTTAACTTTCGCCAATTAAAAAATCCACACACTAAATTTACTCTAAGTAAAATCGTGTGTGGATTTTTTTAGTTTACGTGCTAAGGCATAAATAAACTGTTATACATGGAAATTTTTTGATTTAAATAATACAGTGTGCATAATAGCATCAACAATAGGGTAAAGAGCAAGTAAACATGGGATTACCCATAATAAATGATTATAATTTTCTTGTGAGAAGCTATAAAAACCAACTTGTAAATTGATACAATAAATTATTATAAATAACTGGATAGTTAAAAGCACTGCAAATAAGGTATACATTCTTCCCGCATACCTAGCTTGTTTTTTTAGGTATGGGTTTATAAAGTATAATATCGTATATATAATTGGAACAACGGCTAAAACAGCAATACCAATTAAGAAATATTTACCAGAGAAATCATAAGTAAAGCCACTAGAATTGTTATTCATTATGATAAATGTTAAACAAAGCATGAAAGTGATGATAGCAAATGATGTCCAAGCATTGATTAAGTTAAGTTTGTTTGAAAGAACATAAGTTCTATTAACAGATGAAGTTGGTTTTTTAACACTCTTAACAAATGGTCTTATAGTAATGCCGTCCCTTTCAAATTCTTCAGCTAATGCTTGATAATCTTTTAAAACTGGGGCAGAGCTTTGACTACTATTGGCAGCATCGTCTGACAAGCTATCTAGCTTTTGCTTATAGTCTTTGTCTAAAAAGTTGACACTCATGTTGTCATAATTTTCTGTAGGTTTATAAAAATCAACGTCTACATGCGAAATTTCTTTTTCTTGGCTTTCCTGTTCATAAGTCTGGTCATTTGACTCAGTTTCAAGGAAGTTATCTGCAAATAAGTCAAGCTCATTATCGTCATCTGCTTTACATTGTTCGTCGCTTTGCTTTACAAGCTCTGGATTTAGATAAATTTTATCTGGGTCAAAATCCTGCTCGTCAATGTAAACTATCTCGTCCTCGTCAGCCTCTTTTGAGTTTAAAGAAACCTCTTCAACATTATTTTTTGCACCAAAATTGTGGTATACAATATTAGAAGTAGCAGGGGATGCTGGCTCCTCAATTTTTTCTTGGTTGTTTATACTCACTATTGACTCTGTTTTTTTCTCTAAGCCGTCTATTACCATAGAAGGGGCAACATAGTCAAAAGACTGCTCTTCTTCAGCCTCAAAATAACTTTGGTTATCATCTATTTTATAATCATTAATATCAAAACTAAAGGCAGAAGAAGATTGTTCTTCAGTTTCATTTGCTCTATCAAAGTTTTCTTTAACTTCTTTTAATGCATAGTTTGAAGATTCACTTTGAGTTTGAGCTTGCTCTTCAATGTTTTCTGTTGTTTCAACATCTTGCTGAATGTCAACATCTTCAAAAATATTTGCTTGGGCAGGGGAAGTTATTACTTCGTTAGCATCGTCTTCATCTAAGCTTTCTGCATTCTCGCTTATATTTTCATAAACTTGCTCCTGATAAGCCCATGAAACCTCGCCGTTAGGTGCAAAGCTTGCAACATAGCTATTGTTATCATCTGTAGTGTCGGCATTATAAATAGCATCTTCTTCAGCCTGAACGTCGTCGCTATTATCTTCATCAATAGAGTTTGACCAAGGAATAACATCGTCACCAGAAAAATCAATACCGCTTGATATTGCTTGTGTTTGCTCGATTTGTTCGCTTGAATTTTCAGCCTTGTTTGCTTTTTCCTTTAAGTCTTCTAATTCATCAACTTTAACAGTTGTGTAAACGACCTTTTCATTCTCAGAAATAAGGTTATCAATTATTTGCCTAGACCTTTGCCAATCCTCTTGGTTTTGCCTAAAGGTATCTTTACCAAGCTCAGTTAGTTTGTAGTAGTGACGTTTACCTCCAATATCGCTATCAGTCCAGTATGAAGAAATAAGCCCTTGACCTTCGAGCCTTTTTAAGCAACTATAAAGAGTGGGTTGCTTAAGTTCATAAGTCCCACCACTTTTTTCTTCAACGTCTTTACAAATCTCATATCCATATTTATCGCCCTCAAATAATGTTTTGAGAATGATAGTATCAATATGTCCACGGATTAAATCACTATCAATACCTTGCATAAAAACCTCTTAGCAAATATAGTTTATCAAGTTAATTGTAAAGCAATTTAACAAATAAAGTCAAATAAAAACAAAATTAACTTTATATTTTATTATTAATATATATATTATGGCAATAATATTTACAAAATATAGACTTTGACAAAAGCAAGTTTGACAAAAATCATAGTCTTTTTAACTTTTTGTGTATTTTGCATGCCAAAGATAGTTTGAAAAGCTATAATTTTTATAATATAATACAAAAAAAGGGGAACAACATGATAACACCAGACTTAATATCACGTAGCAATAGAAGAACCTTATCTCTAAGTATTTTAAAAGACGGACAGGTTGTAGTAAAAGCACCAATAAAGATGAGCGAACAAACAATCTCTCAGTTTGTCTTTGAAAAGCAGGATTGGATACGTCAAAAACTTAGCCTTATCCAACAAAACAGACAAAAGTTTGACGAGGTTATACACTATAAAAAGTTTTTACTTTTTGGAAATGAATACAGTTTAAAACTTGCAAATGTAAAAAAGGTCGAAACCAGTTCATCAGACATGTCAATATACATGCCGTCAACAACGCCTGATGATAAAATTTTATCCAAGCTAAAAAGCTGGTATAAAAAACAAGCAAAAACTATAATAGAAGAACGCGTTGAGTATATAAGTAAGTTAATCAAACTTAAACCAACTTCCATTAGGATTTCGGACTCAAAAGGCAGGTGGGGGGCTTGCAATACAAAGGGCAACATCAACTTTAACTTTAGAGTAGTGATGCTTGAACCAGCAGTTATTGACTATGTTATTATCCATGAGCTTTGCCATTTGGTCGAAATGAATCATAGCAGAAGGTTTTGGAATATCGTGAATTCCTTTATGCCTAACGCTGAAATCCAAAAGAATAAAATTAAAGAATATAGTTTTTTACTTTCGCTTTATAATTAAACTAAAAAATACACAAATTTTGTGTGTTTTTTTTAGTGCAAGGTCTTGAAAAATGATGGTGACTATGTTATATTATATCCATTATATTTTAATTACAGGAGAGAAATATGAAAAGCAAAGAATTAGAAATCCCTTATGGTATATCTGAAGATGTTGCAGATAGAATTTCAGAGCAAATATATAACTCGCAAGTACCGTTTACACAAGAATCATTAATTAGGGCATATAAATTGATTGAATTAAAAATTTATGAATGCAATAGCAATATTAGTAAATACATGAAACTATCAGATAAAGCTACCTCAGAAATGGAGAGAACTTTAAATCAGCACCTAAGTAGTAGAGAACTAACTAGATTAAACAAGTTCAAAAATGTTCTAACTATGATTGAACATTTAGCACATTTACCAACAACATTGGTTGTTCCTGAAGGAACTGAATTGACAATATATATAAACAAATTATCTAAACAATTAAGCAATACAAAACAAATATATAAACAAGATTCAGTAAAGAAAGCAATAGCTAGTGTAAATAAAAGAATACTAGATGAAAAGCAACGCATAAAACTAATCACAACTAAAAGAGATAGAGTTAGAACTGACGAAGGTTCAAGAAAGTATTATACAGAGCAAATCGCAATATATGAGGCAAGGGTTCAAAAACTTGAAGACCTATTAAGCCAACTAAATTCTCGTTTAAAATCAGAGCCTGAACCAGGAAGTAACGAATAATCGTTAATAGCATAACAAATAAAAAACACCCCATAAAACATGGTGGTGTTTTTTATTTGGGCATTGACTAATAACACTAAAAATGCTATAATGAATATATTAATAGAGAGGGATTTTATCGTGGCAATAATAACATTTCCAATTACTGGCGACTATATTCATTTAAGTAATGAGGTCTTAAAACAACTGAGTTCTAATCAAAATTTTACACTAACCTCATTAAACAAAGTACTTGGAGAATTAGAACATAGAATATCGCTAACAACCCTCAAACTTTCTCAATATCAAAGGGCAAAAGATAATAAAGACGGTTATTTCAATATGAGCTTTTATGACAATCTAATCAACGAAGAAAAGCAAGTTTTGCAAACACTCAACTCCACAAAAGAAGAATTGCTAAAAGTTATTGAAAAAGCTGAGTCAACTCTTGGGGAAGATGAATAACATATAACCCAAAGCACCTAAATATTTTAGGTGCTTTTTTTTATTTGGTTTAATTTGTTTTTGATTTGTCAATAGTTTATAAACACACAAAGTAAACTAAAGCCACTATTAAAAAGTGACATTTAAACTTTTATATGTTAAAGAAGAATTTAAATCAACGATCACTTGCATAGTAAAAAAGCTTGAACCAATAGAAGCTTACATTAAGCTATAAAGCAAAACTAGATATTGACTTTACAATTACAAACTTTGCAAATTTATCTGAGCTTTAGTGTCATAGCAAGCACTGTTTTTTGCTTGTTTTATGATACAACTAAAAATATAAACTGGTGGGGAGTGATTAAGTTTTTAACCCCATTGTTAATAACCCATACGTAAACTATTCGCAAAAGACAGCTTTTGCGAACACTTTACACCTGTGAAATAGGGGTTTTTAACATTTATTAGCACCAATCATAAATTTGCATCTTTGATAGATTTCATCGGCTTTGTAGCAAATTTAAATTCTGTGATAATTTTTATTAGACTTAAAAATGCTTTTTCAACTTATAGTATTTTTTATAATTTTATTTTGGTTTCATTTTTTTAGCTTTTAGCAAACTCTGTAGAAAATTTTTATAAATATTTTTACCGCGTACTCAAAATAAATTAAATTTATATTTATCCATGAGTTATAACAAATTATCAAAAATTTTTTCCCGCAAATTTTACCAAAACAAAAATAAAATTCTGTCTGAGAGCGTCCTAGATGCATTGCTTAGAAGTTTGGCTATAAATCTCTTAAAAAGTTTTTAGGTATATATAAAATTTTTTATAGGCTAGTCCAGCCATTAAGGTTTAATAAATTCAACACAGCTTATTGTCGCAGATGCTAATAAACTTACATTTTTGTTTAAAATTCTCTTTTATAATTATTTACTTGAAATTTAGTTATAAACGTGATCTTTTCCAAACTATTAAAAACAAAAAAAGATGATTTGAAAAAATTTCGTAACTTTTTTCCAAATCATCTTAAGTATAGTATTTGCTGTTTTTATTAAATTATGCATTTATATAGAAAATTTTAAAGCCTAACTACTCGCCTGTCGTAATACTAATAATTTGAAAACAAAAAAGAACGTTATTTAAACGTTCTTTTTATAACCTTATTTCTTAGGTATTATTTTTTCTTGACCACCCATGTATTTACGTAGTACCTCTGGGATTGTTATTGAACCGTCAGCATTTTGATTTTGCTCGATTAATGCTGGGAATACTCTTGATGTTGCAAGTCCACTCGCGTTAAGTGTGTGCATAAATTCAGTTTTACCAGTTTTCTCATCTCTATACTTCATACCAGAGCGTCTAGCTTGATAATCACGAGCGTTTGAAGCAGAGCTTACTTCTTTATAAATTTGCATACTTGGTATCCAAATCTCAATATCGTAAGTACGGCACATACTATCAGAACAGTCGCCCGCAGCAAGTTTTGTTAATTGGAAATGAAGTCCAAGTTTTTCAACTAGCTTACAAGCTTTATTTACTAGTTCGTCAAAAGCTTTGTCGCTTTGCTCTTTTGTTGTATATTGAACCATTTCAACCTTATTGAATTGATGACCTCTAATCATGCCACGCTCTTCAGCTCTGTATGAACCAGCCTCTCTACGATAACATGGAGTAAAGCCTGCAAACTTTTTAGGAAGCTCACTCTCTTTTAAAATCTCGCCTCTATAGTAGTTTACAAGAGCAGTTTCAGCTGTTGGGAGCAAGAATTTGTTGCCCTCGCCCTTGCCGTCTATCCAATAAACGTCGTCTTCAAACTTAGGAAACTGACCAGCACCTAAGCCACATTCGTAATTAAGCATGTGTGGCAAAAGCATAAACTGATAACCGTCATTTACGTGTTCTTCAATAAAGAAATTGAGTAGTGCCCATTCAAGTCTTGCACCGTCGCCAGTATAAACCCAAGCACCATTACCAGCTAGTTTTGCACCACGTTCATAATCAATAAGCCCAAGGCTTTTGCACAAATCTACATGGTTTTTAGGTGTAAAGCCTTTAAAAGTAGGCTTAGCGCCAAAAACTTTAATAGGTACATTGTTCTCTTTACCGCCACTAGCTAGGTCTTCATCTGGCAAGTTTGGCAAGCATAGCAACATATAGTTTATTTTTTGAGAAACTTCATTCAAAACTTTATCTTGCTCAGCAATCTTGTTTCCAAGCTCTTTCATCTTTAAAACAACTTGGCTAACGTCTTTGCCTTGTTTCTTTAACATAGGTACTTCTGAGCTTACTTTGTTGCGTTCTGCTTTCATTTCCTCAACAGTTTTAGTTAACTCACGCCTTTGTTTGTCTAGCTCAAGTAGCTCGGTAAAATCTATATTTTTTCCACGTTTTTTGTATCTTTCTGAGATTTTTTGTGGATTTTCACGTATTAGTTCTAATGCTATCATACATATACCTCTTTGCTTTTTTAATATAATACATCTTTTACTGTTCATGGTCAATTATTTTATTAAAATAATTTTAAACTATTCGCAAAATACTTTACTTTTACTTTTATTATCTATAAAATATAGTTATGAAAAATATTTCTTATTTTAATGAACGCAACAATAAAAACACAATTAAAATAAGGCAAACTCTAAGAGATTTGCCTGAATTTGTCTATGATTTTTTTACTGGTATTGAAAACAACACCAGCACTCTAACAAGGCTCAATTATGCCTATGATTTAAGAATATTCTTTGACTTTTTGTTCAACGAAACCAACGTGTTTAAAGGCAAAAATATAAATACTTTGGAGCCAAGCGACCTTGAAAATGTTAAGACAGCACATATTGAAAGATATCTTTCCTACCTTACAACCTATGAGGACAGAAATGGCGACATTAAGTATAACAACGAACGCGGAAAAGCCAGAAAACTTGCAACAGTAAGGTCGTTTTTTAAGTACTTTTATCAAAAGGAATACATATCTTCTGACGTTGCTGCTAAAGTGAATATGCCTAAGCTACATGAAAAAAGTATAATCAGGCTAGAAAGTGAAGAAATCCCAAAGTTCTTAGACGAAGTTGAAACTGGTCACAACCTAACTGGGCACGCAAAAGGCTTCCACAAAAAAACTCAAAGACGCGACCTTGCTATGCTAACACTTTTGCTTGGCACAGGCATGCGTGTTAGCGAATGTGTAGGTTTAAATCTTACTGATTTGGACTTTAAAATCAATGGTTTAAAAGTAACAAGAAAAGGTGGAAACCAAGTGGTTTTATATTTTTCTGACGAGGTAAAAGCCGCACTAGTTGACTATATTAATGAAAGAAATGAAAACCCATATTTAAAAGATGAACCTGCCCTATTTTGCTCGCTTCAAAACAAACGTATCACGCCAAGGGCTGTTCAAAAACTAGTAAAAAAGTATGCGGAAATCGTTACCCCACTCAAACATATCACACCACACAAACTCCGTAGTACATATGGTACAGCCCTTTATCGAGAAACTGGCGATATCTACATTGTTGCTGATGTTCTTGGTCATAAAGATGTAAATACGACTAAAAAACACTACGCAGCTATCTCTGAAGACCTACGTAAAAATGCTGCAAATAAAGTTAAACTTAGAGATTAGAATTTTTAGTAAAAAATTGTTGTGCATTCTTATAAAAAATGTCTTCAATCATGTCATCAGTGTAACCAAGCAGTTTTAGTCTATCTTCTAAAAGTGCTAAATTATTATAATTTTTTATGCCTTTTGGTAAGTCTTTTGTTCCATAAAAATCAGTACCAAGGCACACATTTTTAACAGAAAATCTAGATACCAAATAATCAATATGACGTGCTACATCGCTTACTGTAGCATGTTTTTCTTGCGATAAGAATTTGCCAACTAATGCAACGCCAATAAGACCATTAGATTCAATTATCATTCTAATTTGATAGTCTTTTAAGTTCCTATTATTTGGTGTCAAACTTGCACAAGCTGTGTGTGAACAAAGTATCGGTTTTTCTGTTAACTTTGAAAAACTCATAAAAGAAGCCTCAGATAAATGTGCAGTATCTACAAATATATTACTCCTTTCGAGTTCTCTAATAACATCAATCCCAAATGGGCTCAAATCCCCACCCTCAAGGGCTCCACCTGCTAAATTATTATCATTATTCCAAGTGAGCGAACAATAGGCTGGACTTGCGTTTATTACCCTGTAAAGGTTATCCTTAGAAACAAAATGCAAGTCCTCTATTGCAAGTTTTAAATTTTGATTACTATTGTTGTTGTTTTGCTCTAAAACAAAGTTATACGACTGCTCTATAAACTCCACAGCTTTGTTTGGAGCTATTTCACTTGTCCAAATAGCACTTACTAACGTGTTTAAATTTTGTGCTACTTTTTTATCATGCAAATACTTATCCGCGTGCTTAAAATTCTTAAGCTCGGTTAAGTAATCGTTATGTAAATCAAAAATTTTATTCATACCATAAATTATGCCCTAAGCAAAAAATATATTCATATAATAAAAAAAACAGCCCGACTAGCGGAGCTGTTTTATTTATTATATTTTTATTAAATTTACATTATGTAGCAGTAGCTGATGCTCTTGTTTCTCTTATGATATTTACTTTGATTTGACCTGGATATTCAAGTTCAGACTCAATTTTTTGAGCGATTTCTTTAGCTAGAACTATCATACCTGTATCATCAACTTCTTCAGGTTTAACTGCGATACGTATTTCTCTACCAGCTTGAATAGCGTATGAAGTTTGAACACCTTTAAAGCCGTTCGCAATAGCTTCAAGCTTTTCAAGACGTTTAACATATGCGTCAAGCGATTCACGCCTTGCACCTGGTCTACTACTTGAAATAGCATCTGCAACTTGTACTAGCATTGCTTCAATAGATTTGTATTCAACACCGCCATGGTGTGCCTCAATACAGTGAATAACCTCTTCACTCTCTTTGTACTTTTTAGCAACGTCTACACCAATGGATACGTGAGTTCCTTCCATTTCAAAGTCAAGTGCTTTACCAATGTCATGAAGCAAGCCGCCTCTTTTTGCAATGGCAACATCAGCACCAAGCTCGCCAGCAAGTAGACCTGCAATGTACGAAGTTTCAAGTGAATGCTTAAGCACATTTTGACCATAGCTTGTACGATATCTAAGTCTACCTAAAATCTTAATAAGCTCTGGATGCAAGTTGAAAATACCTGCTTCAAATGTTGCATTTTCGCCCGCTTCTTTTATTGTTTTTTCAATGTCTTTTTTAACCTTTTCAACAATGTCTTCAACTCTTGCTGGGTGTATTCTACCGTCAGTTATAAGCTTCTCAAGAGTTAGTCTTGCAACTTCACGGCGGATTGGGTCAAAGCTAGATAAAATAACGGCTTCAGGGGTATCGTCAACAATCAAATCTACACCAGTAGCAGCTTCTATTGCACGGATGTTTCTACCTTCTCTACCTATAATTCTACCCTTCATTTCGTCGCTTGGAAGAGCAACAGCTGTTACCGTAACCTCAGCAGTTTGGTCAGTAGCACATTTTTGAATAGCCAAAGTGATAATATCTCTAGCTTTTTTCTCGCCTTCTTCTCGAGCCTGGTTTTCAATATCTCTAACAATTATACCAGCCTCTTTTCTAGCCTCGTCTTCAATAGATGAAACTAGTTGTGCTTTTGCTTCATTTTGTGATAAACCAGAAACACGCTCAAGCTCTTTAGTAATGTTTTGAGCTTTGATTTCCAGTTGTCTTTCTTCGTTAGCAAGTTCTTGTTTGCTTTTTTCTATTTGAGCTTTAATGTCTTCAACGTTTTGAAGTTTTTTGTCTAAGCTCTCCTCTTTTTTGTCTAGAGCTTCCTCTCTAGTTGCAAGCCTATTTTCCATACGTTGAACTTCAGTTCTTCTATCGCGAAGTTCTTCGTCAGCCTGATTTCTAAGTTTTAAAGCCTCTTCTTTGGCTTCAAGCATACTTTCTTTTTTAAGACTCTCTGCCTGAGTTTTTGCGTCTTCAAGCATTTTTTGCACTTGAAGTTTGGCTGCACCCATACGATTTTTTTGAACAAAGTAGAAAATTACGAAGCCTAATACCCCACCTATAACAAAAAAGCCGAGGGCTAAACCAATCCCTAAGCCTACGCTCATGTTTATTCCCTCCAAATATATTCATTTATTGTAACTTAATAGCAACAAAGGCTATTTACTCTAAATGTGCAAGTAAAGTTTTATACTTTACATTTTTCATATTAGCACACTAAAAAAACTCTTGTCAAGCATAAAAAAAGATGGTAAAAATTTTACCATCTTTTTATCTTTTTATATAATTAATCTTTGTTTTCTCCACGCATTACACTTCTGATT
>CATKXA010000024.1 GCA_949840475.1 uncultured Thermoanaerobacterales bacterium
ATCATTGCAAATGGAATTGTTGCGTATTTTAATAATAAAGAAAACTTAGAGGAGCTAGAGAGGCTTAAAGAAGTAGGAATAAAAATTAGTGAGCAACAAAATTTACTAGTTAGCAAAAGCTACTTTACAGGCAAAAAAGTAGTGCTTACTGGCACTCTTAGCTCAATGTCAAGAACTGATGCTACTAAGCTTTTAGAGCAACATGGAGCAGAGGTTGTTAGTTCTGTTTCAAAAAACACTGACCTTGTTATTGTTGGAACTGATGCTGGAAGCAAGCTTGCTAAAGCTCAAAGCTTATCTATAGAAATCATGAACGAAGACGAGTTTTTGAAAAAAATAAAAAATTAAAAGATTTTAGAAAAATCATTTGTAAGTACACCTAGAGAATGTGTATAATTAATGTAGTTAAGGAGAAAAAATCTTATGGCAATGATTAATCCACCTATTGAAGGTTTATTTGAAAAGGCAAATAGCAGATACGCACTAGTTGTAGCTATATCTAAAAGAGCTAAAGAACTTTTGGTTGAAAAAACCGAGTTTTTTAAAGACAATCAAAAAATCAAGCCTATTGAGTACGCAAGCAAAGAATTTGCTGAGGATTTATTTGCTATCAAACGTAGCCGTATTGATTAAATTTAAAATTAGCACATTGGTGCTAATTTTTTTATGCTTAATTTATTGCCTATAATCTATATATTTGTTAAAATATATATTATGAGTAAAAAATATGCCAAGGTAATAGTGGATATTGCAAGCAGTCAAATCGATAAGGTTTTTGACTACTCTTTTGACGAGAAAGATAACTATCAAATTGGCATGAGGGTTTTAGTTCCTTTTGGAGCGAGAGTGATTGAAGGGTATATTATTGATATTTCAAACACTGCCAGCATCGAGAAAAGCAAAATCAAAAGCATTATAAGACCTCTTGAAAATTTTGTATGTATAAATAGCGACCAGCTTGAGCTTGCTAAATACATGAAGGAAACAATAAATGTCGGCATGTGTGATGCCCTTAGGCTATTCTTGCCGTCAGAAATGCGTAATGGCAAAATTAAAGAGCTTCAAGAAACCATATTGTTTTTGCCAAGCAAGGAAACAGCTATCAAATATTTAAGCACTCTTAGAAAGAACTCTCACGCACAAGAGTCAGCAATCTTGTTCATGCTTGAGCAAGGTAGTTATAAACAAGCCGAACTTAACAAAAAGTTTGGATCAAGTGCTATAACTAAACTTAAAGAAAATGGAGTACTGCTTGCAAGCTTAAAAGTTGTAAGGCGTATACCAGCTTCTATCGACTACTTTGAGAGTAAGCCAACTCTTACAGAGCTTCAAAACATCGCAAAACAAAAAATATTATCGCAAAACAAAAAATATCTCCTTCACGGCGTCACTGGCTGTGGCAAGACTGAAATTTACATGTCTGTTATGGAGCATATTGTAAATACCAAAAACAAAACAGGAATCATGCTAGTTCCTGAAATCTCGCTCACGCCTCAAACATTAGCAAGGTTTAGGTCACGCTTTGGCGATAAGGTTGCCATTTTGCACAGCGGATTATCTGCTGGCGAGCGTTTTGATGAATGGAAACGTATTTTAATGGGCGATGCCAAAATTGTTGTGGGAGCAAGGTCTGCAATCTTTGCACCACTTAAAAATATTGGCATAATTATAATTGATGAGGAACATGACGGGTCATATGTATCTGAGAGCAACCCAAGGTATAACACCATTGAAATTGCAACCAAAAGAGCTGAGCTTTTTGATGCAACGCTAGTGCTCGGCAGTGCAACGCCAAGCATTGTAAGCTATCATAAGGCGATGACAGGCGAGTATGAACTTATTGAAATTAATGAGCGAATAAACAAAAAGCCACTTCCACCAGTCCAGATTGTTGACATGACAAATGAAATCAGAAACGGCAACCCAGACATTTTCTCAACAGCCCTAAAAGACGAGCTGCAAAAGACAATACAAGAGGGCAACCAAGCCATGCTCTTTATTAATAGACGTGGATACTCATCATTTTTGCAGTGCAAAGATTGTGGCTGGGTAGCTAAATGCCAGTCTTGCGACGTTTCATTAGTTTATCATAAGGCAGACAATGCTCTTAAATGCCACTACTGCGAAAAACGCTACAGAGTTTTTGATGTATGCCCTGATTGCGGTAGCGTCAATATAAAGCATGGCTCAATAGGCACTGAGCAAGTTGTTAGCAAGCTTAAAGAGATGTTTAGCGGCGTAAAAGTCATAAGAATGGACAATGACACCACCAAAACAAAGGGAGCACACGCAAAGCTCTTGTCAGATTTTAAAGAGGGCAAAGCACAAATTCTTGTTGGCACGCAGATGATTGCCAAAGGTCATGATTTTCCGTCTGTTACACTCGTTGGAATTATTGATGCAGATGTGAGCTTACACCAGTCAAGTTACAAAGCCCCTGAACGAACTTTCAGTTTAATAACTCAGGTGGCGGGTAGAGCAGGAAGAGCAGACAAACAAGGAAAGATACTGCTTCAAACATATGCTCCTCGAAACTATATCTATAGACTTGCAAGCATTTATGACTTTGCGGGATTTTATAAAAAGGAAATCAACTTAAGAGAAACCACTGCTTTTCCGCCATTTAGTAAAATTATAAGAATTTTATTTACAAGTAGCGATGAAGCCATTGCAAAAGAAGTAGCAAAAGTGTATTATGATAGTGTAAGAGAACTTGCAAAAGAATATCAAAACTGTTTTATCTACCTCGGAGCCATGCGTTCGCCAGTAAGTAGAATTCAAAACAAATTTAGATACCAAATACTTATAAGACTAAAAATAGAGCAAAGCGACAAAATAATTAAAAAATTGTATGAACAAGCAGATAAATTAAATAAAAGAGATCTATCTATTTTTGTAGAGTTAGACCCATCATCATTAAGCTAAAGGAGTAATTATGGCATTAAGAAAAATCATAACAGAAGAGGACCCAATTCTAAGAAAAAAATCCAAGGTTGTAACTGTTTTTGACGCAAACTTGAAAGAATTATTTAAAGACATGCTAGACACTGTAAACAAGGCTCAAGGGGCTGGAATTTCTGCTGTGCAAGTAGGAATATTAAAACGAATGTTCATTATTTTTGACCATAAAGACCCAGTATTTATTGTCAATCCTGAGTTAATCAAGTATAGTGGAATAAACAAAATCACTATGGAAGGTTGCTTGTCACTACCAGGCAAATGGGGCGATGTTGAAAGACCTAATAAAGTTTGGGTCAAATATCAAGACCAAGACGGCAATATTGTAGAAAACAAATTCACAGGCTTTGTAGCAAAAGCTTTTTGCCACGAATATGATCACCTAGACGGCATACTTTATGTAGACAAAGCAGACAAACTTTTTAATAGCTACGAAGAATATATAAAATATAAAAAGTCACAAAATAAAGCTGACGATAAAAAATAGTAAAGGGAATATATGAAGATAATATTTTTAGGAACACCAGAGTTCTCGCTAGCAAGCCTCGACGCTCTTGTTAATTCAAAACACAAAATTTTGGCTGTTGTAACTCAAATGGATAGACCAAGTGGCAGGGGTCAAAAACTCTGCCAAAGTGCTGTTAAGCAATATGCGTTAGAGCACAATTTAAAAGTGCTTCAGTACCAAAAAATATCTCGTGACGGCTTGGAAGATTTGAAAACGCTTAAGCCAGATTTAATGGTAACTGCAGCGTATGGTCAAATACTAAGCCAATCGATTATTGATATACCAAAGTATGGAATAATTAATGTTCATGCATCTCTTTTGCCAAAGCTTAGGGGAGCATCGCCAATACAATCAGCAATAATCAAAGGGGAATCTAAAACAGGCATCACTATAATGCAAACTGAAGCGGGGCTAGATACTGGCGATATTTTAAACTCTGTAGAAACAGAAATCTTAGAAGACGAAACCGCTGGCGAGCTTTCTGCCCGCCTTGCTGAAATGAGCGGAAAAATATTGCTTGAAACTATAGACCAAATTGAAGATGGTACTGTTCAAAAAGTTAAGCAACAGCACACAGATGCAACTATAACTACTAAAATACTTAAAGACGATTGCCTAATCAATTTCAACAAATCTGCTAAGCAGATCAAATGCTTAGTTCTTGGCTCAAACCCAGAGCCCATAGCCTTTAGCTACATAAATGGCAATATTGTTAAAATATATAGAGCTAAAGTGAGCGACAAAGATTTATCAACAAATATTAATGTAACCGCAGGAACAATACTCCCAAGTAGCAGTGCGAAGAGCGGAGTTTTTGTCAAGTGCGGCAGCGGAGTTATAGAAATACTTGAGGCTCAGTTTCCAGGGGGCAAAGTTTTGACTGGTAAAGAGTTAATCAATGGCAGAAAGTTAAATGCTCTTGACAAGTTTTTAGGCTATAGTGAAGCCTTCCAAATGTTCAACAACTCAAATAAGGATAAAAAATAACTTATGAAAATATTACAAGAGTACTCACTTTCTGAGCTAAAAGAATATCTTGACACCTTAAATGTCAAGCGTTTTCGTGCTGAACAGATTTTTGGCTTTGCTAGCAACTATGTTGAGATTGACCAAATGTCAAATATCCCGTTAGAGCTTAGAGAAACCTTAAAGCAAGAATTCACATCAACTCCAGTAAAAATCCATTCAGAATTCAAAAGTAAAGACGGCACAATAAAGTTTTTGTTTGAGCTTTTTGACGGAAACATTGTTGAAGGCGTTTTAATGAAGTATAAATATGGTAACACTCTTTGCATATCCACTCAAGTGGGCTGTGGCATGGGTTGTAGCTTTTGTGCCTCTGGAATTGACGGCAAGGTAAGGAATTTACTTGCGGGAGAAATGATTGGCGAGGTACTCGCAATCAACAAATATTTAGGCGGCGGACTAAAAGATAAACGTCAGATAACTAACATTGTACTAATGGGCAGCGGCGAACCTCTTGATAATTTTGATAATGTTGTAAAGTTTATTCAAAGAATAAGCGACCCTCAAACTATAAATATTTCTGAACGCAACATATCACTATCAACATGTGGTATAGCACCTAAAATAAGAAAACTTGCAGACCTTGACCTAAGCATAACCTTAACCATCTCACTTCACGCAACCACTGATGATAAAAGGCAAACAATAATGAAGATTGCAAACGCATACAGCTTAGCAGACTTGTTTGAGGCGTTGCAATACTATTATAAAAAGACAAAGCGTAGAATTGTTTTTGAGTATATTTTGTCTAGAGGAAACGTTAGCCAGGCAGACGCTAGAAGAATAGCCTCGCTTTGCAAAGGCATGATGGTGCATGTCAATATGATACCAATCAACAAAACACCAAATAGTCCTCTCGTACCAGCAAGCAAAGAAAAGGTAACTGAGTTTTTTGAAGAACTTAAAGCAAGAGGAATAAGTGCCACAACGAGAAGAACACTTGGTGCAGACATAGACGGAGCATGCGGGCAGCTTAGAAGACGAATTTTGAGCGAACTTCAATAAGCAGTTGACATTAATTTTTTGCTATGAAATAATATATAAAAATAAAAAGGAAGTAGAATATGTTTAAAAGAGTTTCAGCATCGATTTTATGCTTAGATTACAATAATAAGGAAGTCTTAATCGACGCTATTAATAAGGTAGAAAAGGCGGGGGCTTCATTCATCCATTTTGACGTAATGGACGGCAAGTTCGTTAAAAATAAATCTTTTGACCACAACATGGTCAACTTTGTTAAACACCACACTAATTTATTACTTGATGTGCACTTGATGGTTCAAGAGCCTGAAAAGGTGGTTGACGATTATATTAGTGCAGAGGCGGACCTAATCACTATTCATTATGAAGCTACAGACAATCCAAAAGCTATTTTAAAGAAAATTAAAGATAAAAATATTTTGGCAGGTCTTGCAATCAATCCTAAGACTCCAGCCTACAAAATTCGTGATATCGTTAATAGCGGACTTGTTGACGTTGTTGTTGTTATGGGTGTTAAACCAGGAGCTTCTGGGCAAACCTTTATACCAGGAATGGCTGAAAAGGTTGCTGAAATTAGAAACTACAACCATAGCGTATATATTGAGATTGACGGCGGCGTAACAGAGAAGAACGTTAAAATTTTACGCAAGATGGGTGCAAATATAATTGTTAGTAGTGCTACGCTTTTTCATTCTAAAAATATGAAAAAAACAATAAAAGTACTTAAAGGTAACGATTATGTTCAACGTCTAGCAACGAGATTTGCTAAAAATAAAGAACAAGTAGACTAATAAAAATAGCACTCTAGTAAACCTAGAGTGCTATTTTTATTTACTTTTTTTAGCAAATATTTTTAAAAATCCCCTTAAAAACTTTGGTGCTTTGATACAAACTATAGTCATACAAATCCTCCTGTTACCACATATTATGCACAAAACCCAATAAGTGTTATTAAATTAAAATTCTATTCTTAATAGAGCTTAAATCTAGCAAAAATAAAGAACCTTTATAATCAAATCCATAAATTATTTTAAGTTTAGATAGGGCAGAGAACGTGCGTTGCACACTAGCCCCGCAAAAAATCTCACGCACGAGTTTGCGTCTTAGTTTTTTTAGGGTGAAGAAGCGTGCTATAACAAAGAAACAAAAAAAATACCAGGCAGGAGTTTGCGTCAGAGTCCATGCTTATCTTTGCTAATTTTGCCTTAAGCAAAATGTCGCTTTGCTACTCGCATGACTCTTCCTTTCCCAAAACAAAAAATGCTTTTTTATTTTGGGGCCCACAAAATGTGACTGTCTGGATTTGTAAGTATTTATCTATAAGACGGACGTAAATGTATTTTTGCACGAGGCTCAAAAAAAATCTCACGCACGATTTTACTTAGCGTAAATGAGTGTGTGAGATTTTTTTTAGAAACAAAGTGCAAAGTGCATTAACGTCCGTCTTTAACTGAGCCCTTCATACATTTAGTACACATATAAGCCTTAGTAACTTTGCCATTTTCTTCAATTTGAACCTTTTGAATATTTGGTGCAGAAACCTTTTTAGTTTTTATATTAGAGTGGCTAACCTTGTTACCAGTCATTTTACCTTTACCACAAACACTACAAACTCTGCTCATAACTTTTCCTCCTAGTTAACTATAACATGGGAATAATACCATACTGTTTCAAATTTTGCAAGTATTTTTATTACAAATTATTTGTAAACTATTAAAAAACCTTGCAAAAAATATTTAGGTATAGTAAAATATTATTGCATCGGTGTGTATTACCGATCAAAAGTAAATTATTGGAGCTAAAAATGTCAGTTAATACCATTAACTCATATGGGAAAATTTCTGTAACAGACGAGTCAATCGCACTCGTTGTTGGTCATACTGCACTTGAATGTTATGGTGTAGTAGATTTGGTTGCACGCAAATTTGGTGATTCTTTTAAAGAGCTTCTTAGCAAATCACGAAAGAGTAGAGGAATAAAAATTCTTACCATTGGCGATCGTATCCATATTGACCTTGATATTATCCTTAAGTATGGCGTTTCAATCAGTGCTGTAGCTGAATCCGTTAGGCGTTCAGTTAAGTATAATGTTGAACAGTTTACTGGCATGATTGTTGACTCTATCAATATTAATGTTGTTGGTGTTAGAGTATAACATCTGAATTTTTGGGGGAATAATGGGTAAAATTGTAACAGGCGCACTGTTTAGGAAAATGGTAATTTCAGGTGCCAATTATCTAGAAAATAATAAAGACTATGTCGATTCATTAAACGTGTTTCCGGTGCCAGACGGCGACACTGGAACAAACATGTCTATGACTATGCGTTCAGCAATCAAAGAGGTTAACTTAATTACAACAAACAACCTAGAAGACATTGCAGACGCTATTAGTAAAGGTGCATTAAAAGGTGCTAGAGGCAACTCTGGTGTTATATTGTCACAAATTCTAAAAGGCTTTTCATCAGTGCTTGTAAGCGAAAAAGAAATCAATACAAAGCTATTCGCTAAAGCATTGAAAGAGGGCTCAGACGTTGCTTATAAAGCAGTAACTAAGCCAAAAGAGGGCACAATTCTAACAGTTATTAGAGTTATGGCTGATGAATCTATCAAGCTTGCTAAAAAACATCAAGATATGGAAGAGTTCTTAAAAGAAACCATTTCTGCGGGCGAAGAAATCTTGAAGATGACACCAGAAATGCTACCAGTCTTGAAAAAAGCTGGCGTTGTAGACGCTGGTGGTAGAGGTTTATTAATAGTTTTAACAGGCTTTTTAAAAGTTCTTTCTGGCGACGAAAGCGAACTAACATTTGAGTTTGAAGATACAGTAGCATCTGACGCATTTGTTAATAACGCAACAGTAGACTATAACGACCTTGCAGATATTGAGTTTGCGTACTGCACAGAGTTCTTTGTTATAAATATCAACAAAAAAACCACTGAAGCAGATATTGATAAGCTTCGTGAGCAACTTATGGGTCTAGGCGATAGCGTAATTTGTATTGGCGATTTGAACTTAATAAAAGTACACGTACATACAAACACTCCAGGCATTGCATTAACACATGCTCTTAAACTTGGCGAAATCAATGGCGTTAAGATTGAGAACATGCTCGAGCAAAATAGGGCACTTAAAATACAAAACGAACCTGCAACACTTAAAAAGGTTGGTGTTGTATCAATTTGTGCGGGCGAAGGCTTAGCTAATTTGTTTAGGGATCTAAATGTAGACTATGTTATTGAGGGTGGTCAAACTATGAACCCAAGTGCGGAAGACATTGCAAAAGCGGCAGACAATGTGCTAGCTGAAACAGTTTTTGTTCTTCCAAACAATAAAAATATCATACTCGCTGCAGAGCTAGCTAACGACTTGTCAAAACGTAATATTGTTGTTATCCCAACAACTTCTGTACCTCAAGGTATCAATGCAGCTATCAATATTGATGAGGAATCATCAGTTGAAGACAATAAAAACAACATGCTTGCTGCAATAGGCACTGTTACAAGCGGTTCAGTTACTTATGCGGTTAGGTCAACTTCAATTGACGGCTTTAAGCTTAAAGAAGGCGATTTCATTGGTCTTAACGATAAAAATATTATCGCAAAAGGCGAGAATGTTTGTGATGTTACAATAAAGACTATTGAAAAACTAATTAAGCCAGATGCTTCAACATTAACTTTATTTGCAGGTAGCGACGTTTCAGAGGAAGACGCAAACGCATTAACTGAAAAACTTACAGAAAAATATCCAGATCTTGAAATAGCTTGCCATGACGGTGGTCAACCACTATATTATTACTTAGTTAGCATAGAATAAGTTAATTTATAAATAAATTAAAAGGGGTGCAAAAGCATCTCTTTTTTTGTGATTAATATAATTCAAATTTAATAGATTTGTCTTGGCTTTTTTGATATAATAGTTTTATGGATTTAAATGTAATCAAGGGGCTTGGTACAAAGCGTATTGAACTATTAAAATCAAAGGGAATAGAGAGTGTAACAGACTTAGCTCTATATTTTCCTAGGTCTTACTATGACTTATCAAATAATGAAAGTTTTTTAGAAGATGGTAAGTTTAGACTAATAAAAGCAAAGGTTGTCACTTGTGCAAAAGTTGCGAGAATTAGAAAAGATTTTGGCTATTGCTACTTTGAGGCAGTTGACGAAATCGGCAATAAGTTTAAGCCAATTTTTTATAACCAACCATACATAAAAAATGTGTTTAAAGTAGATGAAACTGTTTACTTTTTTGGCAAAAATAGCCCAACAAAACATGGCTATTTTATTGTTAGCACTTATGTAAAAGAACAAAAAATAAAAGAAGGTACAACCCTTTTACCAGTTTACAAAACCTTTAAAGGCATTGGACAAACCTCATTAAAATCATTTGTTGATCAAGCTCTTGAGCTTGTTGCCGTTGATAGTTTTTTGCCTCAAAATATTGAAAACAAACACTTAGAGCTTTCACTCCAAGAAGCAGTAAAAAAAGTGCATGACCCAAAATCAAAACAAGAACTAACCATAGCAAAAACACGAATAGATATTGAAAAAATACTCCCATACATAAAATACAATGAAGATATAAAAAAACAAAAAACTCTTGAAAATACGCGTTTTTACACTAATTTTGACCATATTTTGAGACTTTTTTGCGATTTTTTGCCATACACACTAACATTGGAACAAACTAAAGTTATTAATCAAATTATGGCTGACATGAAAAACCATAAGCCAATAAATAGGCTTATTCAAGGCGACGTTGGGTCAGGCAAAACTATAGTTTCACTTATTGTTTTAGCCATAGCAGTAAGCAGTGGTTATAGTGCAATGCTGGTCGCCCCAACTGAGATTTTAGCAAAGCAACATTATCAAGAGGCACTCAAATATTTTAGTAATCTTGGCTTAAACGTAAGCTTATTAACTGGCAAAACGACACTAGCTGATAGAAAAGAGATATCTAATTGTTTAAGTAGCAACAAGCCTATTCTAATCGTTGGCACACAAACGTGCTTAAACGATGAATTTGTGAGCGATAATCTTGCCATGCTTGTTATTGATGAACAACATAGATTTGGAGTTAAACAACGCGCTAAACTATTAAATAAGTCTAAAAATATAGACTTAATAATGTTAAGTGCAACACCAATCCCAAGAAGCATGAGCCTCATTTATTATGGCGGGCTTGATTTATCAGTTCTATCTAAGCCACCATTTGTTAAGCAGATACAAACCAACATTGTTAAAGAGTCAAAAGAAGACGACATGTGGCAATTTATAAAAACCAATATAGAAAACAACGCTAAAGCATATGTCGTTTGTTCAAATATTGACGAAAATGATGACGATTCATACATTGGGCTATCCGCCAAAGAAATGTACAATAAATTGTCACATATCTACGGCAAGGAGAATGTTCAATTAGCTCATGGTAAATTGACAGCGGAGCAAGCAGAAAAAGTTTTAGATAATTTTAAAAATGGCAGTGCAAAAATTTTGGTGTCAACCACTGTTATTGAGGTTGGTATTGATATAAAAGATGCAAACATTATGGTAATAGTAAGTCCAGAAAAGTTTGGACTTGCGACACTTCATCAGCTGCGTGGCAGAATAGGTCGAGCAGGGCAAAAGTCCTATTGTTTTTGCATGGCAAGAAATTTGAGTGAAAATTCCTTTGAACGAATTGATTTTTTTAAAAACCATACCGACGGCTTTGAAATTGCAGAGTTTGACTACACGAGTCGTGGTGCAGGGAATATCCTCGGCACAAACCAACACGGAAAGACTGATAATATTTTTGAATTTATCAGCTTAAGTACTTTTAACAAAGCCACAAGCTTATATAATCAACTTAAAAATCTTGATATTGATTTTTCTAACAATAAAACGTATCTTGCTTTAAGTGAAATTGCAATGAACTAATTTTAATTTTAGTATTTACAAATCTAGTTAAGTGTTATATACTTTTTGTAAAGAGGATTTATTATGAAACCTAAAAGTAATCCGACACTAATGTATGAATACTTAAAAAACCTAGAGCCACAAAATGCAACCTGTGCAGACAATGTTTATTGTGATAGGCTAATAAAAGAACTAACAAAATCAAGGCTCTACACAAGCAAAGAGGTCA
>CATKXA010000025.1 GCA_949840475.1 uncultured Thermoanaerobacterales bacterium
TGTTGGGCTTGGCGGGCTTTTAATGGGTTTTGGTGCTGTGACTATTAGATGCACGAGTGAAGGTAATACACCGACTGAAATTATTTTTTATATAATTTATACTGTGCTTATAATCTTTGCTATAGTTGGGCTTGTGAAACTTATTTATAAGTTTTGTTTGGTCGGGAAGAGTAAAAAAAGGACTGTAACAATCAATGGCAATAAAGTCCCTGCTACAAAAGACGGTAAACCAGATTATTCATTTTTAGTTGGCAAAAGTGGGGAGGTTGTGAGCGACCTTAGACCTATAGGTAAAGCGAATATTGAGGGGCGAATTTTTGAGGTTAATTCTGACAAAGAGTATATTTATACTGGTACAATAATAACAGTCGTTAAAATTGAAGACCAAAGAATAATTGTTAAAAAGAAGGGTTAATTTATGATGAATATGAATTTTGAAGCAATGTTATGTAAATTAAGTGTTGGCTGGATAGTGGGCCTTAGTGTTGGCAGTGCTGTCTTGCTAGGTTTGCTTATAACATTTTTATGCTTAGTTCCGCTAAGGCTTTGGTTCAGAGCGGTGGTTTCTGGTGCTTATGTTCCAATGAGCAAGCTTATTGGTATGAAAATGCGTAAAGTTGATGTTAATAAAATTGTTTTAACATATATTACTGCTAGAAAAGCAGGTCTAACATTATCTATAGATGAGCTAGAAACTCATTACATGGCAAACGGCGATGTTGAAAGAGTTGTTAAAGCACTGATTTCTGCACACTCTGCAAACATGGATTTGTCCGTTCAAACTGCAAAAGCTATTGACCTTGCTGGTCGTGACGTTTATCAAGCGGTTAGAACAAGTGTCGTTCCTAAAATTATTGAAACTCCAGTTGTTTCTGCCATGGCAAAAGACGGTATTGAACTAAAAGTTAAAGCTAAAGTTACAGTTATTTCAAACATGCACATGCAGATTTTTGGTGCGGGCGAGGAAACTATTATTGCCCGTGTTGGTGAAGGTGTCGTAACAACTGTTGGTTCTGCTGCCAGCCATAAAATAGTGCTTGAAAACCCAGACCTTATTTCTTCAACAGTGCTAAATAAAGGTCTAGATACTGGTACTGCTTACGAAATTGTGTCTATCGACATTGCGGATATCGACGTTGGTAGAAACATTGGTGCTGAGCTAGAAATTGCTAACGCCGAAGCAGATAAGCGTATTGCACAAGCCAAAGCTGAGGAAAGAAAATGTATGGCTATTGCAACAGAAAACGAAATGAAAGCTAAAGTTCAAGAGATGAAGGCTATGGTTGTTCAAGCCGAAGCTGAAGTTCCAAAGGCACTTGCAAAAGCTCTAAATAGCGGTAAAATGTCGGCAATGGATTATTACAATATGAAAAATGTGCAGGCAGACACTGCTATGCGTAAAGCACTAAGTGGCGAGGGAGACGATAAGAGCTCAAATGATTTTGCTGGCTCTACTGCAAACAAACCTCGTTCTAATTTCAAAATTTAAAAGGAAATAAAATGGGAACAGTTGAGATAATTATAATCGCTGTTTTGGTTGGGCTGGTATTTTTTAGCTTGTGTGCAATATGGTTTGCTTCTATAAAAAAGAAGAAGGCTGAGACAAAGAAAGATGATAGCAATGCCAAAGTTGAGCCTGTTTATAAAAAGCAAGATGAGCAAGGCAAAAAGGTAGAAGAGAGTAAGCAAGAAGAGCCTAAGAAAAAAGAGGGCTTTAAGATTATCAGGAAAAAGTCTGAGGTTAAAATCAATAAAAAAGCACTTAAGACTGGAAGCCGTAACCCAACAGTGACCAAGGTGTTTGTTGGGGGCAAGAATGTCGAAGAGGAACAAAAGGCTGAAGCTATACGAATAGCAGAGCAAAACTTAAAAGCAGAGCAACTTCGTGAGGCACAAAGACTTGCTGGTTTTGAAGATATGCCTTTTGGAGCTAGAGAAAATAGCATTGAAACAACGACAACTAACGGCGAGTTTAGTATTAAGGCTCCTATTGGAATGCCCAATAGAGCCCCAATCATTGGGGATAGAACTAACTTTGCGTCGCACTTAAATGTGTCTGATGACGGTAATGTTTCGGGCGTGTCGGGCATTGGTATCGCTAAAGTTATAGAAGAAACTCAAAGGCAAGCGAATAGGGTGGACGATAGCACCGAGCAAATGGTCAGAAATGTAAGAAGAAATATGCTTGGCGATAACTCGTTTGAACCAGATGACATTTTTGAAATGTTAAGAAATAGGCGTATGGGAGGCTATGAGCCAGAAGTTCAAAGTAATAAAAAGCAAACGCTAAAAGATAGAGCAAAAAAGCTTGATGCTGAAACACTAATAATAGCAGACGCTATCAGTAAGCCAAAGTCAACTACGAAAAAATAAAAAGCCGAGATAATCGGCTTTTTATTTATCTATTCTGGACAAGGCAGTTCATTTTGCTCTCTATATTTTAAATCGGAATATTTCCACACGTTAATATTGCGATTATAACGAGCATATTTCATTGTTATGTAGTGTTCGTCACATTCTTCTGGTTGGATATAAAAATTGAGTTTGCTGTACAGATTTAATGCCAAAGGATTATCTTTGTAGACTTTTAAAGTTACAGACCAAATATCTATTTGTTTTAGAATTTTTCTTATGATAGCTGTACCTATACCTAATCCTCTAGCTTCTTTATCTATACACAAATATCTAAGAATAGCTGAAGTTCTATAAGTTCCACCATATGGACTTTCTTTTCTTCTGGTGCTTGCAAATTTAGTAAACCAACAACTTGGTCGTTGTGTACTATCATTTGGTAGTTTCCGCTACTTAGCATTTTTGCAAAACTTTTGCCTTGTCTAGCGTCATTCCATTTTCCATAATGATTTTCAAAGTAGCCTTTAAAGTTGTCTTTATGTAATTGCCAAAAATAGTCATAGTAATTTTCATCATAAGGAACAACCTCACAAAACTTTTGCTCCATACGGTCTACCATTTCATAAAGTTCATCTTGCTTAGATACATAAAGCTGTCTTTGTTGTCTGCGATAACATTTCTCAAGACTTAAATTTTGATCATTTTCTCTCATATATATATTATATCATAAACGTAAGGTTTTGTAAATATTTAAAATTTAACTCGTTCGAACATTATTATTTGGTGTCAATTTCAATCAAGGCTTCGATGTAGCAGTCAATTCTAACTCTTGTGCCTTCTTTAGAGGTTGTGAAAGTGGTGTTTTTGACATCTGCATCAGTTGGTAAGGTCGTTAACAGCTTGTCTTTTAGCTGGTTGTTTATCTTATCTTTAATGTCGTCGTAAGGAACTTTGGTTGTTTCGGCAATAAGCTCTTTGTAAGTTGTTCTTCTGACTTTAATTGGTAAAATCAGGTTGAAAAATAGGTAGTTGCATTTTGTTTGGCTCTCGTATAAAGTATAGCCAACATTATTATTTGAATTGAGTTTGAGTCCGAACAATTCAATGTTATTTACAACCTTAGTCTTGCCGCTTTGTTTGTAAGTGGTTTGGTTTTCATTATAAATATAAGTGTCGTGATAAAAAGCCCTTATTTTAATGCTCGCACAAACGTCTTTACCATTTTCTTGCTCAACCAGTGTGTCGCCAGCTAGTACAATGTCGCCATTTTTTACTAATAGTTTTCCACTGGTAACATCGGTAGATAGTATAATTCCGCTCGCAGGTGCGACAAGCCTTGTTTTAGTTGAGGTGTTTAGCTTTGCCTCAACTATGTCTAAATAAACTCTAACACCTTCAATTCTAAGTGTTGCTCCGGCGACCTGCTTGAAGTTTAACATTAAGATTTTTTCAAGATCGCGAGAGTTTATTAGCGATGACTTTTTAGCACCTGTTTTTATGCCGTTGTTTTCTAATATCTCAAAAAGTTTTTGTTTGTTTTTACTAGAATAGATACAATTTTCGCCGTTGGCACAAACATGGCTCGTGTCGCAAAGTATAATTTCTGTTACATTATTGGTAAAAGTGAAGCAGCATAAAAGACAAGTAATAATGCCGAGCGTTATGCCAATTTTAGTAAAGATTGAGCGAGCAATATTTGCTAGCCCCTTATATTTAACTATTTCGACCTTATATTTGCTGTAAAGTTCGCTTTTTTTAAATGTTTTAAAATCTTTTGCTGAGAGTTCTATGTGCAGCGTTGTTGTTGAGTCGCGAGATATATTATATAGTGGAATGTTTTTGCTTTCAAAAAACTCAAGCACATGGTGCAAGTTGAGTCCAGATATTTTTATTTTATATGAACTGATATTTTTGTTCATAGTTTTCTCCTTAAACAAAATTGACTGTGGAAATACTGCCGAGAATGCTTATTTCTCGGTGAGATAGCTCTTTAATTGTTAGGTTGTTGCCAAGAATTTCAATTCGTCTTCCATCAATTAATAGTAAAACAATGCGGGCGATTGATAGTTCGTATACTTTTTTATAGCCTTCAACAACAATTCCGTTGTCTGGAGAGATATAACAAAAAGACTGATTTGTGATGCCTTGCTCAATGCCAAGAGCTTTGGCTGTTTCATTTAAAAATCCCATAGTTACTCCTTGAGTGTTTGTTAAAGTATATGTAAAAGTGTGGTTCAAAATGCCTTGACAAATTTTTGAAGCTTTGTCACAATAATATTGAGGTAATTATGAAAGTAGAATTTGTTGGTGAAAAAATAAAACTTGGAATGAAACTAAAAATAAAAAAAGCCATTTTATGTACGCTTGGGCATATAGGGCAAGATAGTAAGAATCTGGCGGTTGCGGTGTCTTTTATGGGCATGGAAGATATGAAGGAGTTAAACAATCGCACGAGAGGGATAAACAAGGTTACAGACGTGTTGAGCTTTCCCAATTTTTCTTTAAAAGCGGGGGATTTAATTGATTTAAAAGACGAGGCAAACTACACTGCAGGCTATGTGTTTTTGGGAGATATGGCTATATGTATGACTCAAGCACAGTTGCAGGCAGAAGAGTACAATTTGCCTTTAATTAGCGAAGTAATCAAGCTTGTTGTTCATAGTACTTTGCATTTAATGGGGTATGACCATATTCAAGATACGGATTACGCTGTTATGAATGAAAAAGAAAAACAAATAGCTGAAAAAATAAAATAAAAACATTACTAAATCATGCTTTTTTTGTTTATGATAAAAGCTTGGTTGTGCTATAATAAATATAGGAGAAAAAAATATTGTTTAAGTCTGGATTTGTTGCAATAATTGGTAAGCCAAGCGTAGGGAAAAGCACGCTTGTTAATGCTTTGGTTGGTCAAAAAATAGCAATAACAAGCCCAAAACCACAAACCACGAGAAATAAAATCATAGGCATAAAAAATGGAGACGGTTACCAAATTATCTTTGTTGATACGCCAGGCATGCACAACGGAGAAAGCAAGCTGTCTTCATATCTAAAAAAGTCGGTAGAAACTGCAACTAACGATGTAGATGCTATATTAATTGTGCTTTCTGCCAGTAACATCAATTCAGTAGATTATGATATTCTAGAAAAGTATAAAAATACTAAAACGCCAGTATTTGTTGTAATAAATAAGATTGATATGTCCTCATTTGAAAAACTTTATCCCGTTTTAAGTAGGCTCAATGAATATAGTTTTGTGAAAAAATTTATAACTATAAGTGCATTGAAACAAAAAAACATAGACGAAATTGTTTCTAGCGTATTGCAAGTTTTGCCTGAGGGGCCGGCGTACTTTGATGAGAGTGAGGTAACAGATAAATCGGTAAGATTTATGACTTCAGAAATCATTAGGGAAAAAGCACTATTATTTTTAAAACAAGAACTCCCACATGGTATTGCTATAGATATAATAAAGTTTAAAGAACAGCCAAAGAAAGTAGATATTAATGCTGATATTATCTGTGAAAGTGATAGGCATAAAGAAATTATCATTGGCTCGGGTGGGGCAATGATTAAAAAGATTGGAACCAGTGCAAGAATTGAGATTGAAAAACTTGTAGAGAAGCCTGTAAATTTACAACTTTTTGTTAAAGTACGAGCAGATTGGAAGCAAAATTCCAATATGCTTGCAGACTTAGGGTACAACATTAAAGATTTATAAACTCCAGTAATATTGGGATATTCACGGTATTATGTCTGGCGAGTGTATTGTGCTATGTCACACATAACTATGTAGTCAAATGGAGAAATAACAAATTATATGGCATATTATAATAGTGATGTTTAAAACTTCAAATATGGTAAATAATTTAAGCATATAAGGGGGATTTACTCATGAATGAAAAAGAAAATCTTAGAGCAATAAATAAATTAGAAGAAGGTCTTAACACTTCTTGGGATTTGTTTTTATATGGATATAAATCTCCTGATGGCGACAAGCGTAAAGATATAAAACCGGGTGACATACGTACTTACGGTACTATTGTAGGTCAACGTGAAGTTAGGCAGGCTAGAATTGCTCAAATGCAAAATCAAGCAGGTTTAGGTGAAAGAGGCTTGGATTAATATTTATTTTGCAAAGGAAAAGATGTGGCAGAAGTAATTAAAGTTAATGCAATAGTGTTAAAATCTAATAAAGCTCCGCAAGACGCTGCAAGGCGATTGGAGCTTTTTTCGCTTGAACTAGGAAAAATATCAGCACTAATTCGTGGTGTTGAAAAGCCAAAAGCTAAAAATGCAGTTGCAAGCCAGCCGTTTTGCTTTGGTGAATACCTTTTAAATGTTAGAAATGGCAACTATTTTATTACTGAATGTGCCGTTCAAGATAGTTTTTTTGCATTGTCATATAATCTTGATGCATATGTTTTAGCATGTGCCATGCTTGAAGCTACAAGTTTGGTTGCTGTTGAGGGCGAGAGTAATGTTGAGTATTTCACGCTTTTATTAAACTGTTTAAAGTTAATGGCTTATCATAAGGCAAATCCTTCAGCGGTATTTATAAAATATATTATGAATTTGTTATCTAAATCTGGCTTTGGTTTTGACTTATCTTCGTGTTTTTTGTGTGGCAAACAGAGTTTTGGCGTGGGCAAGCTTGTATATGACGGAAGTGGTGCAGTTTGTTCAGCATGCATGCACAAAGTTGATTATGTAGATATTAGCGATGCTGAATGGGGAATTTTAAAAAATATTTACAATGCGGACATACAAAAGTTTGCGAACTTAAACTTTTCTTCAAGAGAAGCTTTAAATTCTTGTCTAATGCTTATGCTGAAACAGTTTTACTATCGAACTGGAGAGAAAATCAAATGTTTGGATAAGTATTTTTAATACATATAGTGGAATATGCCATAGTAAATTTTATGACATTTTTTTCTTTTTACGTCTTTACAATTTACATAAACGATATAAAATCTTTAATTTAGTAAAGAAAATATTGAAAACTGCTGTTTTTTTTGACAAAACTGCATAAAATGTTTTTTAAATTATTTGCCTTTTTGCGTGGCGATTTGTTATAATTGTCTAAGTACTAAACAAAAGGAGATATATCATTATATGGCTAAAAAATTTGTTTACAAATTTGCCGAAGGTAAAGCTGATATGAGAAACCTACTTGGCGGTAAAGGTGCTAACCTTGCTGAAATGACCAACATTGGTTTACCTGTTCCACAAGGCTTTACTATAACTACTGAGGCTTGCACAAAATATTACGATGATGGTGCAAAAATTGATAGTAGTATTCAAAAAGAAATTTTTAAGAACCTAGAAGATTTAGAAAAGGTTACTGGCAAAGGTTTTGGTAAAAAAGAAAACCCATTGCTTGTTTCTGTTCGTTCTGGTGCTAGAGCTTCAATGCCTGGCATGATGGACACTATCTTAAACCTTGGTTTAAATAGCGAAACTGTTGAGGGCTTGGCTACTCTTACTAACAATGCAAGATTTGCTTACGATAGCTATCGTAGATTTATTCAAATGTTTGCTGACGTTGTTATGGAAGTTCCAAAGCCACTTTTCGAGGAAATCCTTGATGAGCAAAAGCATAAAAAAGGCGTTTCACTTGATACTGAGCTTGATGAAAACGACATGAAAGAAGTTGTTAAGAAATTCAAAGCTCTATACAAAAAACAAAAGAAATCTGAGTTCCCTGAAGATGTTAGAGAACAATTAATTTTAGCAGTTGAAGCTGTATTTAGAAGCTGGGAAAACCCACGTGCTATTGTTTATCGTAGAATGAACGATATCCCTTCAAGCTGGGGTACTGCTGTTAACGTTCAAACAATGGTATTTGGTAACATGGGTAACGACTGTGGTACTGGTGTTGCATTTACTCGTAACCCTGCTACTGGCGAAAACAAGCTTTATGGTGAATACCTTATGAATGCACAAGGTGAGGACGTTGTTGCTGGTATACGTACTCCAAGTGCTATTGCTGAACTTAAAAAACAAAATAAAGCAGTTTACGAACAATTTGAACAAATTTCTAAAACTCTAGAAAACCATTATAAAGATATGCAAGACATGGAATTTACTATCGAACATGGTAAACTATTCATGCTTCAAACTCGTAATGGTAAGAGAACTGCAAAAGCTGCATTAAAGATTGCTGTTGATATGGTTAAATCTGGAATGTGGACTGAAAAAGACGCTTTACTTAAAATCGAGCCTAAACAATTAGACAGCTTGCTTCATCCACAATTTGAAGCTTCAGCTTTAAAGAAAGCTACTCCAATAGCTGTTGGTCTACCTGCATCTCCAGGTGCTGCAACTGGTAAAATTGCATTCACTAGTGCAGAAGCTACTGAAAGAGCTGCTGCTGGCGAAAAGGTTGTATTAGTTCGTCTAGAAACTTCTCCAGAAGATATTGAAGGTATGGTTAGTAGCCAAGGTATCTTAACAGTTCGTGGTGGTATGACATCTCACGCTGCCGTTGTTGCTCGTGGTATGGGTACTTGCTGTGTTGCTGGATGTTCTGCTGTTGTTGTTGACGAAAATGCTAAGACATTAACAATCAATGGCAAAAAGTACACTGCAAATGATTATATTTCTATTGATGGTTCAACTGGTAACGTTTACGGAACTCAAATTCAAACTGTTCCTGCTTCACTTTCTGGTGACTTTGGCAAAATTATGAGTTGGGCTGATAAATATCGTGCATTAAGCGTTAGAACAAATGCTGATAATCCTCGTGATGCTAAACAAGCTTATGACTTTGGTGCTGAAGGTGTTGGTCTTTGCCGTACTGAGCACATGTTCTTTGAGGCTGACCGTATTATGGCTGTTCGTGAAATGATAGTTTCTAAAACAGTAGAAGAGAGAGAAAAAGCTCTTGCTAAAATTCTTCCTATGCAAAGAAAAGACTTTGAGGGTATTTATAAAGAGATGAAAGGTAACCCTGTTACAATCCGTCTTCTTGACCCACCTCTACACGAGTTCCTTCCTCATACTGATGCCGAAATCAAAGAATTAGCAAAAGAAATGGGTCTAACTTTCAAAGAACTAAAAGAAACTGTAGATAATCTTCATGAATTCAACCCAATGCTTGGTCATCGTGGTTGCCGTTTGTGTGTAACTTATCCAGAAATCGCTGCAATGCAAACACGTGCTATCATGGAAGCTGCTGTTAAAGTTAACAAAGAAAAGGGTTATAAAATAACTCCTGAAATCATGGTTCCACTTGTTGGCGAAAAGAAAGAGCTTGATTATGTTAAAGAGTATATTGTAAAAACTGCTGAAGATGTAATCAAAAAAGCTAAGAGTAACATGACTTATAAAGTTGGTACTATGATCGAAATCCCTAGAGCTGCACTTACTGCAGACAAGATTGCTGAAACTGCTGAGTTCTTCAGCTTCGGTACTAACGATTTAACTCAAATGACTTATGGCTTCAGCCGTGATGACGCTGGTAAATTCTTAAAAGATTACTATGCTAAAAAGATATTTGAGCAAGACCCATTTGCTCGTATTGATGAAGATGGCGTTGGTAAGTTGGTTGCAATGGCTGCTAAACTTGGACGTCAAACTCGCAAAGACCTTAAACTTGGTATTTGTGGTGAGCATGGTGGTGACCCTGCAACTATTGAGTTCTGCCACAACGTTGGTTTAACTTACGTTTCATGTTCTCCATTCAGAGTTCCAATTGCTAGGTTGGCTGCGGCGCAGGCGAATATTAAAAACCCAAGAAATTAGGCGGTTTATTTAACGCCTTGTGCGTTGTTTCTATAAAAAAATCCACACACTCATTTACGCTAAGTAAAATCGTGCGTGGATTTTTTTATGTGCCTAGCACAAAGCATCAACTAAACCGCCTATTAGGAGTATTCTATTTGATAAATTCCAGACAGGGCAATATGTAAATATAGCCCATGCCTGGAATTTTTTTATTTCTTCGTCTAATATGCAAATCTCGCCGTTTAAGAGATAAAAACATAGGCGTTTATGCAAATAAACTCCTGTCTTGCAATTTTTTAATGCCTCGTTTAACTTGCAAACTAAAACATTTAAGGTAAGGCACAATCATATATATTTAAAATCGCTAGTAGTTTTTTATGTGCGTAGCACAAAATATCAACTAAATCGCTAGTTTTGTAAAAGATATCGAATAAACATATTCAGAAAGAGTATTAAAGCTAAAGATTTTGTAAATGTAAATGAGTATGATATAATAAGGTCACTTGAAGGAGAGTTGTATGGTTGAATTAAGAGAATTGAATATTAAAATGGGTAGAAAAGAATACGAAATGTTTCAGGAAATTCCAGCAAAAGAGAATGGTTCAACAAATCTTTGCCATGGTTTACCGTTTGCTGTGTTCCAAAATTATATAGAAAGCCAGTTGGCACGCAAATATCAAAAAATCAGTGAATATGATACGCCAACAAATATTTATGTTATGTACTCAAATAATCAGCCAGTTGGCGTTCTTGGCTTAAGAACAAAAATAAATAAGCAGTGGAGAGAGTGGTGTGGAAATGTCTTTTATGTTATCAGACCAAAAGAAAGAAAAAAAGGTTATGGCACACAAATTTTAGGACTAGGTGTTAAAGAATGTAAAAAACTTGGTTTGAAACAAATTTTTGTATGCTCAAGTGAGGGGAACATAGCTTCACAAAAAGTCATAAAAAATAATGACGGCATATTACTCGGTGTTGACGGGACAGAGTATTATAAGATAGAAATAATATAAATATCAAAAGAAGATTAACATAAAACATAAAATATAAAAGCACGAATAAATCTAAAACATTCGTGCTTTTATTTTTATTATTTAAATATATAATTACAAAAAGTAATTACTTTTATAGCTACAAATATAAGTATTTAATTGACACAATTTATAATTTAAATTATAATTA
>CATKXA010000026.1 GCA_949840475.1 uncultured Thermoanaerobacterales bacterium
CAGTTATTTTTTAAAATAGGTAAATCTTTGCTTGCAAGATTGGCCTCTTTTTCTGTGACTAAAAGCATAGGTCTAATTACTGTGATATCGCTTCTACTCATATAAGTGACTGGTTTAAAAGTAGAAAGTCTACCCTCGTAAACCAAGCTAAGCATAAAAGTTTCAACCAAATCATCTGCATGATGACCAAGTGCTAGCTTGTTTGCTCCAAGCATTTTAGCTTTATCGCATAGCATTCCGCGACGCATTTTTGCACATAGACTGCAAGGATTTTTTTCTTTTCTAACATTGAACACTATTTCAAAAATATCTGACTCAAATACATGATATTCAACGTTTATTCTATCGCACAATCTTTGTATTTGGCTATAATCGTTTTTGCCACCTAGGTTTATAGTGATTGCAATAACATTAAAATTTATCTTTTTATAATCTCTTAAAGTCGCCAAACTCTCAAGTAAAATCAAGCTATCCTTTCCTCCAGAAACGCCAACAGCTATAGTATCGCCGTTATCAATCATGCCATAGGCTTTAGATGCTCGTATTATTTTTTTGATTACTTGTGCCTTTTGTTTGTTTTCCATGTATTTAATATTACACGCTTGTACAAATTTTTGCAAGTAAAGTATTTGACAAATTTTTAGTTAAATGGCTATAATGTCAATGAGGTAAACATGAAAAAGTTTTTCAGTATTTTTGCTATATGTTTAGTCAGTATCTTGACTTTTTCTGGTTGTGGGGTGGAAGGTTCTTCCGTTGCTACTGGTATAGATTTTGTTCAAGATATATTTTATGTTGACTTAAATGTAGAAACAACTTTGCAATATAAAGTTTATCCGTCAACAGCTAGCGACGTTTATGTGTCGTTTAGCACTGAAAATGATGAGAGTTTAAATACCATGTTTGTGTTTAGTAACGGAAAGATAAAGGTTACTAATTCAAGGTTTACTTCTATTGTTGTGAAGGCAAGGCTTAACAGCTTTGAAGCAAGTTGTATTGTCAAATTAAAAGAATATCCAAACTCAATATCATTTTCTAAAGAAAGTGATGAGGTAAATGCTGGTTCAGTGTACCTATTGCCATTATCTGGTATGTTTTCACAAAACAGACCTCTTGAAAGCAATGAATTTAACTACAAAATCACAAGCTCTAATCCGAGCGTTATAAAAGTTCATAATCAAAACTCTCTTTATGTGATGTCAACTGGAAGAAGAGGAAACTCAAGGATTACTGTTGAGATATGTGACAGTGAGGGAAAAAGAGTTAGGGATTTGGTTGCAAGCATTGACCTTACTGTAAACAATTCTATTGAGCAAAGCTTTGTTGCCCTTGGCAATAAGTATGTTTTGACTAATGGGAGCGACTTCCAAATTGAAGCTAGTGGAATTGGTCAAGAACTAGAACTATTTGCGTATTATTTTGATGCAAACGACTTTTTGTTAGATGCAGAATATAATGCGTTCTTAAGCTCTGACAATGTGGCAACTATAGAGCAGAGAGATGGCAAAAAATATATCAGGTTTATAGCTAGTGGAGAGGTGGAATTAACTGTTCAATCCAATTACCTTGATGGCGAAGGGAAGCCTGTAATGCTTAAATGTAAGCTTAAAGTGCGTATTTTATAGCAGGATTTGCATAAACCCACCGCAAAATAAGTCAAAAAACGCAAAAACTTTTGAAAGTGGTCGATTTTTTAGTGAAATTTGACCATTTTTTTTGCCTTTATTTTCAAATAGGTATTGACTTTGGCTTTTTTGTGTAATATACTATTAGTATATTTAGCGTACTATGTACGCACGGGAGGATAATTAATGAAAAAAGGTTTGATTTCTTCTTTAATAGTCGGACTACTTGTTACTGTCACTCTTGGCTTGTATACAGTTGTTAATGTTTTAAAAGGTGGAGAAGCACCTTTTGTTCCATCAAGCACAACTGTTAATGTTGCTTTTAGAACAGGCGACACTACAAACATGTTCATGGGTTATAGTGAAAACAATGGTACTTTAACCTTTACTCTTCCTGCAGAAGCTACAAACAATCCTTTAAAATATAATGAGGAAACTGGTTTGTACGAAGCAAGTGAAGCTGGTGAAGTTACTGCTGTTTTAAAGCTTGACGAAAAAGGAAGTACTAGAACTGTTAAAGTTAAAGTATATACGCAAGGCGTTGGAAACTCTCCATTAACTCCATATATCATTGCAAGTGCGGCGCACCTTGTAGAATTCGCAAACATTATCAATGAAGTGGGCGAGCAAGGTAGCACAGGTGTTGAAAAACCTGAATATGTTGAGCTTGTTTCAGATATTGACCTTGCAAAAATTGATTGGAAGCCTATTGGTGTTAGAGGACACTTTTTCCAAGGCAACTTTGAAGGTAATGGCTTTACAATCAAAAATCTTTCAATGAATGTAAACTCATCTAACTACAAAGATTACGTTTCAGTTAATACTGATGGCGAGCCTTTAGGTTATATCGAACTTGGTTTCTTTGGAAGAATTGCTGGATCTAGCATTAAAGATCTTAACTTTGAAAATGCTTCAGTAAATGTTGCAAGAGAAGTTTATGATTTACTTAAAGCTCCAGTAGAACCAGGTAGTGAATATACTCGTATTATTAACCTAAATATTGGTACAGTTGCTGCTTCTGCTAGATATTCATACATTACTGGCTGTGACTCATTAAGCACTATTTCTACTAGAATTTATGGTTTTAGCTATACTAACGAAGCTGATAATGTTGCTAATGGTATTGGTGGTGTTGTAGGCCTAGCTGAGCATGTTCAAATTAGCAACTACTCAGTTAAAATGAATATCATCAACAATATTGCAGATTTCAAAGAATCATATATTGGTGGTATTGCAGGTTACATGCAACATTATTTATCATCAAATGTACCTCTTGGATACAAGAATACTATTGATAATTGTGAAGCATCTGTAATTGGTAGTGTGGTTTATAACAACCAAGCTATGATTGGTGGTCTTGCTGGTTTTGCTGAGAATGCTGATATTATTAATAGTAATGTAAAATCAGTTAATGTTGTTGATACAACTGCTATTAACTCTATTGATTTCACTTTAGAAAATGTTACCACTGTTGCTGGTGGTGTTGGTCAAATTGTTTCATTGCCATTGACTGGTGAGAGTGCTGCTGACCAAGACAAGGTTAAAGGCTTTATCAGCAAGGTAGACAACATCAATGTAAGTGGTGTTAACATTCGTATGGTAGGTGGTAACGCTGCTGGTGTTGTTGGTTATGTTGGAACTACATACACTGCTGGACAAGAAGTTACTGAACAACTAGTTGTTTCTAACAGTACTGTTTCAGGTGCTATTAAAGGACTTAGAGTTGGTGGCTTCACTGTCAGAGTTAACCCAGGTGCTACTGTTGAGTACACTAGAGCTTTTGACAAAGCTGTTGTTGATGTTACTATTGAATCTTATAGATCTGGTGGTTTCGCATTTGCAAACAACGGAACAATCAAAGGTTTTGAAGACGAAAATGGCAACAAGACTATTGTTAATGTTAAAACTTTAGGTCTTGGTTCAAACGTAAAAGTTTCAAGTGAAAATGAAGCTGTAGAAGCTATGTTTAACGCACGTTCTGCAACATATGCTGCAGGTTTAGTTGCTAGAGATTACGGTTATGCTGAAGGTGTTGTACCAACAATTTCTAACTTCGATGTTAGATTTGATGGTAACACTTCAATTAACTTAGCTGGTATAGCATTCAACCTAGAAGTTTCAAGAGTTGAAAATATAGATGTTAATGCTACATTCAAATCTCATACTGCAATGAGCACTAATGGGGCAAACGAACTAATTTCTAATACATACATGGTAGCTGGTGCTGTTTGTGAAGCTGCTGCTGGTGTATCTATTGCTAATATTAATGTTATTGTTACTGCAAACAAAGACATTATCAAAACATTAAAATACGGTGCAGCATTCTTTGGTGGTATCGTTGCTAGATACTTAGGAGATGTTGATGGTCTTGGTTTATCTATTGATAACTGTGAAGTAAGTGGTGACGTTTACTTTAACTGTACTTCTGAAGTAGTCAATATGGACTCCAAAGAATTCAACGCGTTCCTTGCTGGTGGTATTATTGGTGCCATTGCAGCTAGACAAGGTGCTAATGTTTATGTAGACGCACTTGGAGTTTCTGAAGTTGCTAATACTAAAATCACAAACAACCGCGTTTCTAACCTAACTATTACTGCTGATATTGAGGGTAGTGTAATGAGTGGAGATGGCTGGAGAATTAGAGCTATTGGTGCTATTTTAGGTCTTCTTAACACTGAAATACTAGAAGCTGCTACTCAAAATCTTGACTTAAGAACTAACACTGCTGAAAATGTTAACATTGTTGCTGACGAAGAAGTATTTGCTTATCAATATGCTAACAATCCTTCTAACCCAGAAGGCGAGGGTGTTATTAAGAAAATTACACTAGGTGCTGGTAGAATCCATGTTTATGGTGCATCTGCTACTTGGAACATTGGCAATACTACAAGCATTCAAGAAAATGCTGATAAGTCTGGAATTAAGTATTATGCTTTAGGAGAGGAAATTCCTGCTCCAGAGCCATCAGAGCCAGAACTTCCAACTGAACCAGAACTTCCAACTGATCCAGAGGAACCAGAAAATCCTGTTGTTCCACCAGTTGAAGGTGGGGACGAAACAGAAGACCCTGTTAATCCTCCTGTTGAAGGCGAAGGCGAAGACGAAGGAACTGAAGAAGTTGCTTAACTAAAATAAAAAGACGGAAAAACATTCCGTCTTTTTTTGTTGAATCTGATAAAATCAGTAGTTGCTATAATACATATTTAATTGATTTACTATTGCGTTTGTTTGACAATATAATTAATATCAACTAAAATATATTTATTAAGGTGGATATTTGTGAGCTCTAAACTAAAAAAAGCGATTATCATTATTGTAGTGCTACTAGTTGTCGCCGTTGGTGGTCTAGTTGGTTTTTCTGTGCTTTCAAAATTATCGACTGCTACAATTTATGATATTAGATTATTAGATGAGAATAGTGAGCAAATTCATAATAAAACTGTGTACTTAACTTCAGAGGCAGATAACCATTTTTATGTAAATGTGTATATTGATGCGTCTGACATAGTTAATTGCAATGTAAAATCTTCTGACACAAACATTGCTGTGGTAACTTTTGAAGATGGTTTGTATAAAATCACATACAAAAGAGCAGGCAAGGTAATAATAACTGCATATTGCGATTCAAACAATAATGTATCAGATGACTTTGAGTTGACTGTTAATGAAAACATGCCTTCAAGCTTCAACTTTGACGATGAAAAAGCTGATGGCGACAAAGAAATAACAGTCTTTGCTGATAACTTAACAAATGCTTTCGGCTTTAAAGTTGAAAGTGGACTTTTGCAAGATAATATTAATTTGTCAAGTATGCAAGTACTTGATACTTACAATAAAGAGATTTTTGAAAGTATATATATCGACGAAACCAATGCTAAGCTTGTTGTTGAGGCGAAGCAAAGTGAAAATAGTAGCACTGAGTATATTACGCTTCAGTCAAACTATGTAGATGAAAACGGAAAGGTAATTGCAGTTAATACTTTTGTTATAAAAATCAATGTTGAGGGCTATTATGCAAGGAATTTGCAACTGGTACTTAGCAGTGACCCAATGTTTAATGACGCCGTTTACGTTTTGGGCGAGGGATATATTTTAGACAATGAAATTAGGATACCAAATGTTTACTTAACTAAAGATGTAAACATGATTTTTGCAAAAGTTAGAGTTGTATACACTAACCATACTTTTAAAGACATAACTGTTGAGGCTGATGCAGAAACTAGATCTCACACAGGCTCTGCAGAAACTAAGAGGGTAGATATTGGCAACTATTATAATATTCAAGTCAATGCTAATGCCACCATTAGGTTTATTTACGCTGAAGCAAATGTGTATTTTGATTTTAACTTTAAATATCTTGACCCAATTAGTAATCCAAACGACTACAATAACTTTACAAACAATTTATTGTACACAAAGATAAATGTAGAAGGAAAAGTTGTCTATAAATATATTTATTGGGATGAAAGATTTAAAAGAAAAGATACAATAACTGATAGCGACGGCAACATTATAGGCTTTGTTAATGGGAACCCTAAAGCTGAGGTTATAGATGTACGATGACATTTTTTTAGAGCTTAATTATGGCAAGCTCTACCAATTAGATGTGCATGGCTTAAGCTTAGAAGAGGCAAAAGCTGAGATTGTTCATACAATAAATTTGATTGATATAGATTATAAAGGGATACTGGTTGTTCACGGGTATCATAAGGGTGTTGTGCTAAAGAATTTTATAAGAAATAAATTTGAGCATAAAAATGTTTACAAAAAAGTAAACTTAGATGTCGGCAGAACTATATTACTAGTAAGGTAGGTTGAACTTGAACAAAAAAACTGAAGATAAACGAGAGAAAAAATTGCGAACCAAACTATTGCCATTGCATGTGATTTTGGTTTTAATTTTATTTGCTTTAATGATTACTGGTTTTATATTTACCTTTTCTGCAAATTTCTATCCTAGATTTTTTTCATATAGATACACAGGAACATTAAACGCATCTAACTTTTACGAGGCAAAAAACTGCGACCTTATTATATTTGAGCCATATGGCGACAAAAGCCCTCAAGTGGGAGATATAGTTTGCTATGTTTCTAATGTCAATAAGGGTAGTGGTAAGATTGTAAAGATTGATTACAACAGTTATCAAGTAGAGCGAGGCTCAAGTACATTTACTATAGCTGCTAGCTCAGTTGTTGGAAAGCAAGTGAAGATTGTGCCAGTAGTTGGCTTTTTGTTTGGGTTTATTGGCTCTGTTTATGGTGCGATTACCTTTACGGCGATTTTAGTTGCGTATATTGCATATTTAACTTTTAGCAGAATAAATTATGAGGATACTGACGAAGGTAAAAAACTTTATCAAGAATATGTAAAAAGCAGAGCGGAAAAGAAAAAGATTGAAAAAATGTTCAAAAAAGTTGATACTATCAACGAGATTGATAGTATTGTAAGCTCAATATTAGAAAATGATTTTGAGCAAAACAAAGCAAGTTTTGAAAAGTTTGCTGCCTCAGCAGAAGGTTCAAAAAAGGACAATTATAAATATATTTTATACCGTGTTCATGATGCGTATGTTTCTTTAGAGCAAGTCAATAAAAGCCAGACCCACATTATTAAGTCTTTGCTAGAGTTAATGTGTGAAGCTGGTGGCTTTGATATGGATATGGAATATATGCTTGTCGACCTTATCTTGAAGATTAAAATCAGCAAGATTGATAGGTTTAATGACAAGGAATTTATAAGCTCAGCGGAGCAATTTATAAACACTGCGGGTAGTGCAGATATGCTCAATTTTAGTTCGGTATTATATATACTTTTAAAGAATAATAGCAGCTTAAGAACGGCAGATATGCAAGAGTTCGTTTCATTATTTATTGAAAAGTTAAGTCAGTCTAAAGTTAATGGCAATAATTTAACTGAAAATATGGCAAATTCTTTAATATATTTATTAAAATTGTAAACTTTTTTTGAAAAACATCTAGTAATATAAAAAATATGTGTTATAATATATATAACGATTAGTTCAAAGGAGATTGGCTATGAATAATGTTTCTAAAAAAGCTTTGGCTCTAAGCATTGTTACAATTTTTGTTTGTATTGTAATTTCAATCATCTGTTTAGTTGCTATGAAATTCAATGGAGTTTCTATTGCTCTTTCAACAATCATTGTTGCTTTGGGCGTTGTAATTTGTGGTATCAGCTGGAAAATGTTGAGAGACAAAAATAAACAAGAAAAAAATAAATAAGTATAAAAGAACTTAAGCATTGCTTAAGTTTTTTTATTTGTTTGTATTGCTTCTTATTTGACAATTTTTTTAAGCGTAGTTATAATGTTTTTAAAGAGGATTATTGTGGCTATAAAGAAAATTGTCGGGGAAGAGAAAAAATCACAACTGCAAAGTGTGATGTTTTCCGATCGCGAAAATTGTGTTGTTGCTCTTAAAAAGAATAATATTGATAATTACGACAAGCTTGAAAGTTATAAAAGACTGAGAAAAAAACGTGTCAAAATAGCTTGCGTCAGGTTTGTGATTTGGCTTATAACAATTTTTGTAATTCCGTTTTTAGTGTTTTTTACAATGGTAACTATTAATCCAAGGGCAGGTCATAGTTTTTTTGGCGTTTCTCTTTATGTTGTTATGTCTAATAGTATGGAACCAGAAATCATGACGGGCGACTGTATTGTTGTTAAAAAAGTGTCATCAATAGAGGACATTAAAGTTGGGAGCGATATAACCTTTGTTAGAAATACAGACGGGCAAACAGTAACGCATAGAGTAATAAATGTGACTTATACCGAAGACGGTAGTGCTTACTATGTAACAAAAGGGTTGCACAATCCTACGGCTGATGATGGTGTTGTGGCTTTTGAAAATGTTTTAGGGGTTAGAGTTCAAACAATATCATGGCTTGGTCAGATTATCTATTACTTTAGAACACCTATTGGTATTGTTACAATGCTTGCAATTTTTGTTCTTATAGCTGGCGGATTTTATTTGAGTTTTAGAATGTCTAACGATATTAGAGCTGTTGGTAAATAAATGTATAAAGCCTTCTTTTTAGTTAATAATTAATTAAAAAGGGGGCTTTTTTAATGAACCATAAAAAGACAGCAATGACAGTTACCACAATACTTTGTGCAATGTTATTTATTGTGATAGGCAGTTGTTTTTCTGCTTTTGTTTATAAAGACCAAATAATTAAAGTTAATGACCCTAAGCTTTTAGTTATTGAGGGCATAAGCGTCTTTAATGAAAAAGGCGACAAAACCATTGATAAAATTGAGCTTTCGCAAATGAAGCTTGGTTTAAAACCTGCAACTGGCGAAGAGGACGTTGAAACGTCTATTCCTTCAAGCATCACAGACAAGCAGGGCAGTGAGGGACATTACGCTAAATTTAAAGTATATGCACCTAGTGGGGCAAGTGTTTATATTACAAACATAAAGCTTGAAACTAAGGGTGATCAAGCTAAAGTCCAGGAGGAGAGAAAAAATATTTTTGTGGCTATTAAAGAGCTTGGAAAAAGCGTTTCGTTAGAAAAAGATAAAACAAAACTTGGCGACTTTGAGGCAAGCGACGAGCGTGTTACTTATACATTTTTAGTGTGGCTTTCTGCAAAATCTTCAGACGAGCTTAAAGGCACGAATATTAGTTTTGACTTATCTATTGAAGCCTTGGCGTCATAAAATTTAAATTTAATTGCATACTAATTGTATGGAAAAAACAAAGAGTAAAGGATTTGTTAAAGGAGCATTAGTTTTAATGCTCTTTGGTCTTTTGTCAAAAGTGGTTGGTGCAATTTACCGAATACCACTTACAAGTGTCATTGGTGCAGAGGGTATGGGGCTATACCAAATGGTGTTCCCGCTTTATACTCTTATGCTTACAATTTCTAGTTCTGGTTTACCATCTAGTATTTCTAAACTAATTTCTGAGAACTTGGCAAAAAACAACTATAAACAGGCAAATAAAATAATGCGTGTTTCTTTTTTGTTACTCATTTGTTTTTCTTTGGTCTGTAGCTTATTAGTCTTTTTACTTAGTGGCGTGTTTGCTAATATTCAAGGCAATATAAACGCCAAAATATGTTATTTAGGGTTGGCTCCTGCAATTATCTTCGTTGGACTAATCTCTGGTTTTAGGGGCTATTTTCAGGGTCTTAATTCAATGACGCCATCTGCACTTTCGGGCTTCTTTGAACAAATTTTTAAACTAGGTTTTGGATTATATTTTGCTAAGCTCCTTATTGGCCGTGGTGTAAGCTATGGCGTGCTTGGAGCTTTGATTGGAATATCTTTAAGTGAGCTTATAGCAAGTATGTATCTCTTTGTTACTTATATTATTGTTAGAAACAAACAAAAGAAATTAAATCTTGTATCTAAAGGAGAAGTGTTATCAACAAAGAAAACTGCCTTTAGAATTTTATCTTTATCTTTATTTGTGTCGCTTGGGGGCTTGATAATGCCACTAACAATGCTCATTGACAGCTCAATAATTATAAATATTTTAAAGGCTATTGGACTTTCAACGTCAAAAGCAACTTCATTATTTGGTTTGCAGACAGGTACGGTTGGCTCAATAATTAATATGCCTGTTGTTTTGTCACTTGGGGTGGCTACTGCCATACTGCCTTGCGTATCTAGTGCAAAAGCTAAGGGGGACATGACGCTTGTTACTAAATCTGCTTCAAAAGCGATTCTTATGACTCTTATTTTTGCTCTTCCAGCAGCTGTTGGGTGTTACACTTTTTCCGAGCCAATAATTAGGTTGCTTTATTCACGTAGTTTAAGTAGTGAGGAGATATTGATTGCCTCTAAAATACTAGAAGTTGCGAGCGTTACAATATTTTATTTGGCGTTAGTACAAGTATCGTCAGGCTTACTACAAGGGCTTGGAAGATTTTATGTGCCAGTTATTTCTCTTGCCTGTGGTGCTGTTGTTAAAATTATTTTAAACCTGCTTTTAGTTAGAGTTCCATCAATTAACATACTAGGTGCAGAAGTATCAAGTGCTATGTGCTATTTTGTTGCTCTTTTAATCAATCTATCTGTGCTTATAAAGCAGGGGGTCGTTAAATTGAACTTAAAAATATTTGTAATCTTTATAAGTTCTTTTGCTATATATTTTTCTAGGTACATATTTGAATTTTTAAAAAGAGCAAACATAAATTATTTTGTCAGCTTTTTAGTGACTGTTGTATTTGTTGTGGCAATATACTTTGTAGTGTTGTATATTTTTTATCATAAACAAATATTTACTAGAAAGAAAAATTAAAGCAAATGCTTTAAAAAACTGAATATATTTGCTATACTATATTCATGAGCAAATT
>CATKXA010000027.1 GCA_949840475.1 uncultured Thermoanaerobacterales bacterium
ACCTACTTGAGCTAAAAGATTAAGACTTTAAAACTACTAATCAGTTGCTAACGCTCGTTTGGGTTGTTGTATACCGTGCAACAATTTCTTTTTTAATAACTATATTTGCGGCTTGTTTTGCAGTAAGCAATCTGGCTTATAGAATTGTTTTGATAGTGCTTGGAGCTGTGAGCTTTTTCGTTGGTATAATCTTTGCAATTAAAATTGAAACAGATGCGGGTTTTTACGAGTGCGGGCATTGTCATCATAAATATATTCCAAAGTATAAAAACGTCTTGTGGTCAATGCATAGTGGTAGAACAAGATATTTAAAATGCCCAAAGTGTGAGCATAAATCTTGGAACAAAAAGGTGGTTGAATAAGAAGGTTTAATAAGCATTTGCCACCAGTTTTGGATGTAGAGAATAATGAGGATTTTTATAACAATGTAATTTATCCTCTAACTTCAGCAATAAAAGATTTTGAAGAAAGAATTGAAGAACGTCAAAGAGAAGATACATAGGCGGGTAAAAGAACTCCAAGTTGTGAAACTTGGAGTTTTTTATTAATAATAATCTTACAAAAATTTTGAAATTATAAGCACAATAATTTTTATATAATCAAACTAGTGGCAAATTAAAATATTTGGTATTGAACTTAAATATAATCTGTGCTAAAATATAAATAGAGGAAAAATAATGGAACTTAAAAGATATCGCGACTTAAGAAATAGAGAAAAAGCTAGAACTTTAGCTATGCCTTTTGCAGTTTCAAACAAGAGCGCAAAAGAAAGAGCTTTTATAGATAGGCTTTCTGATGCTGTTTATAAGCTTGCTCAAAATTATCCATATACTCAAGGTGAGGTTAGTTTTGTGGCTTTAACAAAAGGGGTTCGTCGTGCTGGAGCGAAAAAAATTGATGGTTTTGGGGATTTGTTTTTGCCATATTATATTAAATTTAAAGATGTTAAAGGATATGCGATAAGTGCTAAAAGTTTGTTTTTAGATAATCAATATCATGGCGTCGAGCCTATGTATTGCTTTATGAATTCATTTATGACTGCAATATATATGGCTAAAAACAATATTGATTGCAAAATTATAAATGGGGTTGCTTGGCATGATCATTCATTTACTCATTCAGTTAATTTAATAGACGATAAATACATAATTGATTATAATATTGGTGTTGTTATGGATAAGGATTTATATTTTGCTTTGCTTCCATATGACATATTAGACACTTTAGATGCTAAAAAAGCTTTGGTCCATTATAAAGACGTTATAAAAACAGATGTTAAAGAAAGCTGTAGGGTGTTTTGCTTTGATCAACTGGTAGAACAAATTAAAAATGGCGAATATAAATGTGAGGAAGAAGAAAAAATATATTTTAAAATAGACCCAGATTGTGAAAGTTATCACGAAAAATTGCAATCGGAATTTGAAAGATATTTTGATTGGCCTGGCATATTGTGGGAAGAATATAAGAGTAAAGGTTCAAAAAAGGGCTCAGAGCCTGCTAGCGAATAAACAGGAAACTAGGCAATAAAACAAAAGACCGATTTAATCGGTCTTTTTTGTGCTTAGTGTGTGTAATATTTTTATAAGATTAATAAATATTAACTATATTTTATATATATTATGGTAATTTTTAGTTGTATATTTTGCTTGGAGGATAAAAATTGCTTATGGTATAATTGTTTAAAATAGTAAAACAATTTATTTCGCTAGCATTTTATAAAGTAGAAATAAATGTTTATTTGGAGGCAAAATGCAAGATTTATACATGAGTGAAGAATATTTGGGGCTGGTGGATAAATACTTTAGGGCTGCAAACTATCTATCTGCTGCACAACTGTATCTTCTTAAAAACCCGCTACTACGTGAGCATGAACTTTGCGAAGAGGATTTAAAGAGAAAGCTTGTTGGGCACTGGGGAACTGTACCTGGGCAAAACTTTGTGTATGCACACTGCAATAGGGTTATAAATAAGTATGACTTAGACATGATTATACTCTCGGGTCCTGGTCATGGTGGAAACTTTTTGGTGGCAAATAGTTATTTAGAAGGTGTTTACTCTGAGGTTTATCCGAAGATATCACAAGACAAAGAGGGAATGACAAGGCTTTGCAAGCAGTTTTCTTTCCCGGGCGGGATTGGTTCTCACGCTGTTCCAGAAACACCAGGCTCTATTCATGAGGGGGGCGAACTTGGATATTCACTAGCTCATGCCTTTGGTGCTGTGCTTGATAATCCTAATTTGATTGCAACATGTATTGTTGGCGACGGCGAGGCAGAAACTGGTCCGCTTGCGACCTCGTGGTTTGGCAATAAGTTTATAAATCCGCTTGTGGACGGAACAGTGCTTCCTGTGCTTCATTTAAATGGGTATAAAATTTCCAATCCAACAGTGTTGTCAAGATTGCCACAAAAAGACCTTTTGGCATTGTTTGATGGCTATGGGTATGAGCCTATCTTGGTTGAGGGTAGCGACCCTAAAGTTATGCATGAAAAAATGGCGGCGGCTATGGATAAGTGCATTGAAAGAATATTTGAAATTAAAAATAGCATGAACATGGACGGAACAACCAAAGACGGGTCAAAGATCATCAAGTGGCCTATGATAATTCTCCGTACTCCTAAGGGTTGGACAGGGCCTAAAGAGGTTGATGGCAACACTATTGAGGGCACATTTAGAGCACACCAAGTTCCAGTGTCTATGACTAAACCGGAGCACCTAGAGATTTTAAGAAATTGGCTTAAAAGCTATAATCCTGACGAGCTGTTTGATGAAAAATATAAGCTTAAAAAAGAAATATTAGCCACTATCCCTAAAAAAGCAAAGAGGATGACGGCTTCAAAGTACGCAAATGGCGGTCTTCTTTTAAAAGAACTTATCACCCCAAACATTGATGACTATGCGGTTAAGTTTGACGGGCATGGCACTGTTAAAGAGCAAGATATGCTGGTACTTAGCGGTTATATTAGAGATTTATTTAAGCTTAATAAAAAGAACAAGAACTATAGAATTTTTAGCCCAGACGAAGCGATGAGCAATAGGCTATATAAAGCATTTGAGGCAGAAAATAGAGCCTTTAACTTGCCAATGGTTGAAAAGGACGACAAGCTCTCTAACTTAGGAAGAATACACGATAGCTTTTTGTCTGAGCACCTTTGTGAAGGTATGCTTGAAGGCTATCTTCTAACTGGAAGGCATGGCATGTTTGATAGCTATGAGGCATTTATACGTGTTGTAGATAGCATGGTTGCGCAGCATGCAAAATGGCTTAAAGTTTGTAATGAAATTGAGTGGAGAAAGCCAATTTCATCATTAAACTTAATACTAACTAGTAATGTTTGGCAACAAGACCACAATGGCTTTACGCACCAAGACCCAGGCTTTTTAGACCATATGGTTAGTAAGAAAGCAGATATTGTGAGAATTTATTTGCCAGCTGATGCGAACTGCTTGCTTTCGTGCTATGATCATACTGCAAAGAGCAAGAACTACATCAACGTTATTGTTGCATCAAAGCACCCAAGCTACCAATGGCTTTCTATGAAAGAGGCTAAAGAGCATTGTAAAAATGGTGCTTCTGAATGGAAATGGGCTGGTATGAACGACACGAAAAATCCAGACCTTGTAATAGCTTCTTGTGGTGACACAGCGACTATTGAGTCGCTTGCAACTGTAACGCTTCTTAAAAAGCTTGCACCAAATTTGAATGTTAAATTTGTAAATGTTGTTGACCTGATGAAACTCGTTTCAAACGACGCTCATCCTCACGGACTTACAGATAAAGAGTATGATAAATTGTTTACAACATCTGCTCCAATCATATTCAATTTCCACGGCTATGGTCAGCTAATTCATCAATTGACTTATAGGAGAACGAACCAAAACTTGCATGTGCTTGGCTACATGGAAGAGGGTACGATAACCACTTCTTTTGATATGCGAGCTCTCAATAAAACTGATAGATACAATCAACTTCTAAAAGTTATAAAGTATGTTAGTATGCCAAAAGACGTGAGCGACAAAATTAAAAAATTCGCTACTAGTAAACTAAAACAAAACCATGATTACATTCGCGAGTATGGCGAAGATATGCCAGAAATCAAGAATTGGAAATGGGAATAAAAAGCAGCCTAAGGCTGCTTTTTAATATTTAAAAAAACGCAGTATTTTATATAAAACCGGATATATTAGTGCAATATTTTAACTTTAATATGTGTAATTTGCGTTTTTCAGAAAAGTATGGTTTGAAAGTGGAAATCATATATTTTTAAAAAATCTATTGCAAGTTATGTATCTTATAGTATATAATTTATACAATAGTTTAAATGAACAAAAGGAGAATTTATATGGAAAAATATAGATATGGTAAAATAGATGGGGGGTGCCTCTTTGCGTATGACCCTAAAACTCAAATTACATTAAAGTTCTATGATGGGAAATGGCATCGCGGAGGGGTGTCGTTTGATATACTGTCTTTTGATGATGAGTTTGAGGAATTGACTGTATTAGAAGCAAAAGAAATTTATGGCGATAATGATCCAACACAAGCTTTTAAAAAAGCGTATGAAGTCCGTAAATCAATTTTAGATTATCAGCCTGGGGAAAATAAATGAGTAGCACTCCAAAACTTGATAACATTTTTAGGTATTATGGAATTGAAAAACCAAGCAAGGTATTTGATTCTTTCCAAGGGAATGCAAAATCCAAAACTAGCATAATAAGCAAATTAAAACGCAAAATTGAAATGTCTAGGAAAACCAAGTTCACTGTGGCTGATATAAAAGATTTAAGTCGATGTGCAGTTTTATTAGACTCGTTTTCCGATGCTCCTCAATTCATTAAAGAATTGAAAAATATATTTCCTGATCTTAAGGGAGATATTTCAAGGAATATCAATGGTTACAAAGGTGTTCACTTGAATATTAGTGTTAATGGAGTAACTGCTGAAATTCAAATTAGTACAAAAGAGGCTTGGCCGTACAAAGTTGCGTCTGAAGAATATTATGCTAAATGGCGTGATTTTGATGCAGATGCAGAAGAAAGTGAACTTCAACAAAAGCAATTTCGCCTAGAATCATTAAAAGAAGAATATCAGTCAAATCCAAATGCCGAATTAAAAACTGAAATAACTAATCTAAGTAAAGAGATATTTAGTTTACATAATGAATTTAATGGTAAAATTAGTTTAAAGAACAACGAACTTCAAGATACTCAAGAAATGTTTGATGAATTATTTACTTCTAGCGATTTTAATATTGCAGAAAGAGAAATTGAAACATTGCTGCTTAGCTATGATTTACAAGAAGCAAATGAGGCTGAGATCACAGAGCAGGCAAAAAGCAATAAAAATGTCTTATCAACACCTATTGCGTTATCTGAAGATGGTAAAGTTGATATTGAAAAAAATAGTAGTCTTTTAGATAACTGCATTGAAATTGCAAATGCAGCACAAATAAATCTTGAATAAAATATAAGGGGAATTATTAATAATTACTCTAAAGAAAATGTTGCAGATGAAAAGCCAAGTGATATTCAAGGTTTAATGATTGAAATCATGCAAGAATATGATTTAAGCACCGCAGAGTATTTTAAAGATAGTGATTTTGTAAAGACTCATGGTTTAGATATTGCAAAGCAGAGAGTATTTATTGCAAGCTCTGTTACTAAATATGCTAAGCAAAATCAGCTTCTTGGTAAGCCATGCTTAGAAGTTTTAGAAACTTACTATGAAGAAATTAGAAACAATGCAAAAATCAAACCAGACGATTTATTGTCAATTAGAAGAATGGTTAAAAAAACATTGGCTGGTGAAAACAAGCTCGAAGCTAGTGAAACGTTGGAGAGTGAATAATGAAATTATTTGAAGATAAAGTATTTTATAAGGCGTTGTTTTTTGCGGAACAAGCACATAGAGGTCAGTTGATGAAACACCCTGTTAACATGCCGTATAGTGCTCACTTTGTTGGCGTTTGCATGAATGCTATTAAGTACGCAGTATTAGACGAGGGCGAGGTGGATTTCAATCTATTGGTTCAAGTTGCTCTGCTTCATGACACTATTGAAGATACTGCCGTGACATATGAGCAAGTTGAAAAAGAGTTTGGCAAGGTGGTCGCTGACGGCGTTATGGCACTAAGCAAAGACGACTCGGTGGAAAAAAGTTTGCAAATGCAAGACTGCATAGAGCGTATTAAAAAACAGCCAAGGGAAGTGGCAATCGTAAAGCTTGCGGATAGGCTGTTCAATATTAGAGATAGAGTTCCTTCTTGGAGTGAGAAAAAGCAACATTCATACAAGGCTGAAGCTAAGCTTATTCTCAGAGAACTTGGCGACGCTTGTAAAAGTTTAAAAGAAGCGTTAACTAATGCTATAAATAATTATTAAAAAAAGCCGCATGCGGCTTTTTTTATTTTTAAGTTTATAAACTTGTATGCTCTTCTAAAAAGATTTGGTTAGCTTTAAAAAGTTAAAGGTTTGCAATATCTACAATAAATTTATAAACTTGCTAAAAGACGCAAATAAAAATTTTATTTCTATTATTTTTTACACAAATTATACGCAATCTTCAAAATTCATGTATATGTGGCAAAATTATACATAGAACGCTAAGAATTTCCATTCCATTTGTTGTTGATTTTGTTTAATATGATGTATCATACAAATGTTAACATTATAGTAAATTATAATTATTTCACTTGAAAATTAATTCGATTTATTATAATCTATACTCTATAGGGAGGAAGCTGAGCTTCGGGCCTGACGACTAGGTATTTGTATGACAAAAGATGATAAAGCTGAAGTTAACTATTTAGTTAAACAGCTTGCACAAGGAAATGTAGACGCTTTTGATAGGCTTTATACGATTATGTATGAGGTTATATTTTCCTTTCTTAGAAAATACTACAAAGATGATGAAGTCATCAAAGATGTTATAACTCAAACATTTATGGTAGTTATTCAAAAGTCTAAGAATAGAATGTATTTCACGAACTGCTATAGTTGGATATTAACAATAGCTAAATTTAATCTGTATAACGCTATTCGTAAAGAAGACAAAACAAAAACGTCAATAGCTTTAGCTGATGATATTGTAGATAAGCATTGGAATGAGAAAGTTTATGACAATGTTTCTTTAGGTATCGCCGTTGATAATTTGCCTCTTGCTGAGAGAAATTTGTTATATTTAAAATTTCATGAGGAAGCAACTTATAAAGAAATCGCTGACGCTGTAAACATTTCTGAGTCAACTGTAAAACGTAGGCTTAAAAGTATACTAGAAAATTTACGAGAAACGTTACGGGAGGAAGATTGCTCATGAAAACGAGTATGGAGGACGGAATTAGGTCATACTTTGATCAAGAAAAATATCCTCAAATAGATGAAGAGATCAAACTAAAGTTAAAGTCTGAAGTATCCAAGAATAAAAAGTCTAGCTTCAAATGGAATTTTGGTTTCAAGTGGGCATGTGCATCACTTTGTATGCTTTGCCTCGCCGTCTTGTCAATAGCCTTGCCTATAGTTTATGGGGGCGGGCCTCAAGATTTAAAATTTTATTGTGATGTTAACACAAACAGGGTTGCTTTGGATAGAGCAAAAACAACGGAATACATTTTACTATATAACCCTGAGTATAAATTCTTACTTAACGAAGACTTGTTTGAATACGATCGTGCATTTACGTTTCACACTAAAGATACAGATAATGTCGTAGGGTATGAACTGCATTTCCTTAGCTTAATTAATGACAAATATTCTATGCTAACTCTAATCATACCTATTCATAAAAATTATAGCGTTGCTCAAGAAGACTCTATAAAAACTAATTCCGAAAAATTCACTTATTCAAAATACACTGTCTATAAAAAAATAATTGGAGGTTCAGTTACGGCAAGTGGAGCAGGTATGTCTGCTTTGTTTGAATATAGTAACTATAGCATTCAATTAAATATAGACCGTATTGATGAAGAGTTATTTAATATATTTTTAATATAAATTCATAAACGGAGTTTACATGAAAAAAGTTTTAACTCTTGTTTTTGCGTTTATGATGTGTTTTTTATCTAATGCATTGCTTGCGAGTGGCTTAACTGCAAGTGCGGGGTATTATAGCGACAATACTTTTAATGGTGTTGTTGACCACGCTCCATACAGAGAAACTCTTTCTTATGATAGTTATTCTCGGGTAGGTTATAGCTTACAAAGACCTGTGCCAAGTTACTCTAATTCTAACCTAACAAATGGTTGTGCACCTATTGCTGGCTCAATCATCGTTGGTTACTATGACTATGTTAGCCCAGACCTAATGCCAAACTTTGTGTGTGGACGCTGGCTTGGAACAGTTAGATTTAAATATAACTATGATGACCCTGCAATACCTACTTGCCAAAATTCACTTTATAGTTTAATGGGAACAAACACAATAAATAATGGTACTAGTTTGGCTCAATTTAAGTCTGGCTTAACAGCTTACGCTAGAAATAATGGTAACTATTCTGTTAACTATACGTCTTATGGTTCTAACATGTCACTTGCATCTATGCAAGCGGCTATGGAAGCTCAAATACCAGTTGTTCTATTTTTAGATAGCTATGTGTACTATGATGAGTTTGGCTTCTTTGTTGAAGATGATAATTATATTATGAGTGGTTACTCAGCAAAGGTAGGACATATGGTGGTTGCTTATGCCTTCGCGGAATACAATTTCTATAAAGATGGAGCTTTGATTAAAACCAAAAAACTTGCAGCTGTTGCAATGGGCGATGGCGACAATGTTTACATTGACCTTGACAACAGCTTAACATCTTATTCAGATGCAATGGCAATCAGCATTGCTTAAAAACACATATAATCAAAAACAATTTAAATGCCACTGAATAGTCAGTGGTATTTTTTTTATTTTTAATTTTTGTTTTTATCAAATTTTTTCTTATGCTATACTTTAATTATGTTCGTGTGTCTAAGAAATAAAAATGATAGCTATGATGTTATAAATATACTTAAACTTAATGTTTTGCCAGTAATTAGGTTTAAGACTTTTGACGAGCAAAAAATATGCGAATTTGTACGTAAATACGATTATCCGTACTATGCTGTTCGGGATACTTTTAAGTCTAGGTCAAAGTTGTTTAATTTTAAGATTAAAAAAGAGGAACTGATTAGCTATTGCAAAAATTTGACCAACTTTACAATAAATGTGAGCACATACGGATTTTATACGCACCAGCTCTGCACTGGCGAAATACGGATTGATAAAAATATGGACGTGTCGCTAGCTGTTTCAAACAATCCGCTTGAGTCTGCAAGGGGCGGGGCACAAAACCCAGACTACATGCTTAACACTACTATTTATGACAAAAAGCTAGACAGCATAAAAGGCTTAAACCAAGTTATAGATTACATTTTTAAGCATGAGCTATTTGACTTAATTGTTGAGTTTGCGTCCTTTGATATTCCTGTTGGGTTATATAATGAGGACGTTGTTATTTTTGAGCTTAGGTCTTTATATTAAGTAAAAAGCACCACTTTAAGGTGGTGCTTTTTTATACTTCAGTTACATCATCTTCAACATAAACATTGACATCGCCGTCTACGCTTGTTGACGCTATTTTTTCAAGAGGTAGTTTCATGTACATGGCTGAGGCTTCTGCTAAAATATTGCCGTCTTGGTCTAAAATTTCGCCACTGCCGTTGAAAGTTCTTGAAGTTTGGCTATCTATCCTGCCAATTCCTTTTAGCTTTGTATCGAGTGGAACTGGCTTTCTATATTTTACGTTTATGTTCATTGTTACGCCCCACATATTAGGGTCGTAAGCCCAAATAGCTCTGCCTATTAGTTCATCTAGCATAGAGCAAATCATGCCGCCGTGCGTACGCTCAGGATAGCTTTGGTGCTCTTGTTTAAAACTAAATAGTGCAACAACTTGTTTATCTTCTGTTTCGTAAAATGACGCATTTATGCCGAGCTTATTGTCCACCCCGCAAACAATGCAGTCGTGAGAATTTGGTTGTTTTCGTATAACTTTCATAATAGCCTCCAAACAATAATATTATAATACAATCTCTTTTGCATGCAAAGCAAAATACAAAAGAATAATTGTCAAGTTTGTTGACAAAGAGAGGTTTTAAGTTTATAATATGGCTTGTTTGAAAAATATGTACCCATAGCTCAGCTGGATAGAGCGTTGCGCTACGGACGCAAAGGTCGGGAGTTCGAATCTCTCTGGGTACACCACAGGGCATGAAAGGGCGCATCTAGCGTCCTTTTCTCATGATTCGTGCTAGGTCATTTATGCAAATAAACTCCCGTCGCCCTCACATTCAAAAGAACGCGATCTGCAACCCTTTGATACCCCGTGGAAATGTGGCGTCTAAAAATATTCCAAGTTAAAAATAT